>NZ_JAZGVT010000035.1:0-39879 GCF_036440755.1 Methylobacter sp. Wu8
TTTTATTTTTCATTTTTTAACCATGAAGGACATGAAGCGGCATGAAAGGTTTAAGTCTTCATGTCCTTCATGCTCTTCATGGTAATTGCCTAAATTAATTTAGGCACGATCCTAAGCCACGGATGAACGCCGTGATATGCCGGCCCTTCTCGCCAAGATTTTTCAAGCATCGAGACGGCGCGCCCTTCGGCGAGAACTTTTAATGGCGTTTCCTTGACTTAATAGCGGTGATACGCCGTGTGGAAATGTAGTAAAGGTTTGTCCTGAGGCGTGTCGAAGGTGGCCCCTCTTATCTGTGAAATCTGTGGCCAATGATGGTTTTTAGGGGCTCATAGACTTCAAAATCATCCTCCGTTTGGACGATGGTTCGACAAAAATTCAGTTATCCCAAAAAGTTTTTGTAAGGAATACGGATTGCCCCCGACTGATGAGGCAGGAAGGTTTTACAGCATATGCCGTTAAAGCTTTCCTGACATTCATCAATCACTTTTGGAGTAATCAATATGAATAAAAAAACCTTATCTTTGACCTTGGGCGGCGCGATTGCATCCTCTTTGTTAAGCATGTCTCCCGCCATTCAGGCCGGTGAGAATCCGTTTGCAATGTCCAACATCAACACTTCGCAACAGCTTGCCGCAGCCGACGAAAAAATGAACGAAGGCGGTTGCAGCGGCAAATTGAAAGAAGGCAAGTGCGGCGAAGGCAAATGCGGCGGCAACAAAAATAAAATGAAGGAGGGCGGTTGCAGCGGTGCTGCTAAGCCGGAAGAGAAAATGAAAGAAGGCGGATGCGGCGACAAGATCAAAGAAGGCGGTTGCAGCGGAAAAATGTAGCAGCCCTAAAGAAAGCCGCCTGTAATTCATAGGCGGTATTTAATGGCCGTCCGCAATTTTTCTGTTTCAGACGCTGTAGGGCGCGCCGTGCGCGTCCTGCATACGCGGGATAAATTATCGGGATAGCTGTAATCGCATCTGACCCATATCGGGAATAAACATGGCAAACATAAATTTAATCGATGAAGCTGAAGCCGCCGAACCGGTCTTATCCATTTACAACGACATCAAGAAAACATTCGGCATGGATTTCGTCCCCGGCATGTTCAAGGCGATGGCCAATAACCCGGCCTATCTGGAAGCCAGTTGGAATCGCTATAAAGTCATCATGGGGCCGGGAAAACTGGACCGGAAAACCAAGGAAATTATTGCTGTCGCGGTTTCTACCGTCAACGGTTGCGAATATTGCATCAACGCGCACACCGCCGTGCTTAAGAAATTGGGCCTAGGCGATGCCGAGATAACGGAGCTTATGGCGGTGGTCGATTTATTCAGCGGCTTTAACAAGCTGCTGGACGGTTTGCGGGTCGAATCCGATATTTTCCCTACCTAAGCTTGTTCAATAGGCTAAGCACGATGAAAACTTTTGCTGTTAACGGCGCCGGGCTGGGGCTGCGACGGGAGCTTTTACCGGCGCTGGAATCGGGCGTTCCCGGAACGATTGACTTTTTCGAAGTGTCGCCGGAAAACTGGATAGATATAGGCGGCAGATTGGGCAAGATCTTTCGCGGCTATACCGAACGCCATAGCTTCGTGGCGCATGGGCTGTCGCTGTCTTTAGGCGGCCCGGCGCCGTTGGATATAGCTTTTTTGCGGCGCATGAAGGCCTTTCTCGATGAACATAACTTCGTGCTCTACACCGAACACTTAAGTTTTTGCAGCGACGAGGGGCATCATTACGACCTCTACCCGATCCCGTTCACCGGGGAAGCGGTGCGCCATGTCGCCGGACGCATTTGTCTTGCGCAAGACATTCTTGAACGCCCGATTGCGCTGGAAAACGCCTCCTACTACGTCAAGCCGCCGTTAGCTGAAATGGACGAGCTGGCCTTTATCAATGCGGTGCTGACGGAAGCCGATTGCCCCTTGCATTTGGACGTGAACAACATCTACGTCAACAGCCTTAATCACAACTACGACGCCGCCGCATTTTTAACCGGGCTGTGCGGGGAGCGGATTGTTTACGGGCATGTTGCGGGGCATGATTTAGATAAGTCGGGAGTGATTATCGATACGCACGGGCAAGCGGCTTGCGACCCCGTCTGGCAATTATTGGAACTGGCTTACCGGACTTTCGGCGTGTTCCCGACCTTATTGGAACGGGATTTCAACATACCGCCGTTAGCCGATTTGTTGGCGGAAGTCGGACATATCGCCGACTTGCAACGGCATTACGGCTACGGCATTGCGCCTCGCGCCGCCGGGTGGCTACCTCTTTTGCCAGTGCAAGCCGGTCGGGAAACCGCATGATGGCCTTTCGACAGGTACAACGGCAATTTTTAGCGCATTTGCGCAATCCCGTGCAACAGCCTTTGCCCTCGGGCTTTGTCAAACAGGATGCGGCGGTTTATGTTGACTTGCTGTACAACAAATTCAACGACAGCCTGACTGCCTGCTTCCCCGTAACGTATGCGATTTTGGGTGAAACGGCTTGGCAGCGGCTGCTGAAAGACTTTATCGCCGAACATCGTTGCCGGTCGCCTTATTACCGGCAAATCCCCGATGAATTTATCCGGTATTTGCAGACTGAATGGGTCGATCATACCGGACTGCCTTATTTGCTGGAATTGGCGCATTTCGAATGGGTAGGGCTGATATTGGCGATTACCGATGCCGAACCCGTTGTTAAGCACGAGAGTGCGGTTAACGATTGGCTGGCATGTCACCCCGTTTTCGCGCCGGTCTTGCAATTACTGAATTATGCCTATCCGGTACAGCGCATCGATGAAAACTATCAACCGGCTACGCCCCCGGAACAGGCAACGCATATTTTAGGGTTTCGGGATAGAGATGATGCCGTGCAGTTTATTGAATTAAACCCTGCAACGGCGCGGCTGGTAGACATTTTGCATAACACTGATGACAGCTACACCGTCCGCGAAGCAATAGAACAAATCGCCGCCGAGTTACAACACCCTGAACCGTCCGTGCTGTTTACTTTTGGCGTTGCAGCTTTGGCGGATTTAATGCAGCAAGGCGCTATTTTGGGCAGGGCGGCGGATGATTAATCAAAAACAAAAGTTAGAACTGTCACTGGTTTTATTAAGATTAAGTGTGTTTTTAGTCATGCTTATGTGGACGCTGGATAAATTGGTTAATCCCGGCCATGCCGCAAAAGTTTATGAAAAGTTTTATTTTCTCTCAGGTTTGGGGCATGAGCTTATGTACGCACTCGCGGCGGTTGAACTCATCGTTCTGTTGTTATTTGTGTGCGGTGTTTATAAAAAATACAGCTACGGAGCCGTGTTAATTTTTCATGCCGTTTCAACTTTGTCTTCATTCAAACAATATTTATCGCCTTATGAAGCGGGGAATTTATTGTTTTTCACTGCGTGGCCGATGCTGGCGGCATGTATCGCCTTGTTTCTGTTAAAGGATCAGGATGTACGATTATCGTGCGGAAATAAAGTTAAAAACCGAGTTTTTACGAGGATTTAAAATGATTTTTTTAAGCCTGTTAATCATTGCTACCTGTTTCCTGGCTTATGCCAACGGCGCAAATGATAATTTTAAAGGCGTTGCCACCTTGTTCGGCAGCGGCACGAGCAGTTACCGCAATGCTATCGGTTGGGCAACCCTAACGGCTTTCGCCGGTTCTGTTTGTTCCATTTTTTTAGCCGAAAAACTGCTTAAAAGTTTTTCGGGTAAAGGCCTGGTTCCCGATGCGGTCGCACTCTCGCCTGAATTTTTATTAGCCGTATCAGCGGGTGCAGGCATAACGGTTTTAGTCGCCGCCTTAAAGGGTTTTCCTATTTCCACGACTCACGGTTTAACAGGAGCCTTAGTGGGTGCGGGACTGATGGCGGTCGGTACGGAGATTAATCTTTCCGTGTTGGGCTCGGCTTTTTTTATCCCTTTGTTGGTCAGTCCCTTAATCGCGGTTATCTTGGGCGCCGGGGTTTATTTTGTATTTAGAGCGGTACGCATTCAATCGGGCATAAACAAAGAATACTGCGTCTGCGTTGGACAAACGGAAACCATCGTCCCGATCCCGCGGCCTGATTCATGCTTTGCCATGACCACTGTTACCGGCATTGAAGCAAGTATTGATAGCGAAGCTGTCTGTCGGCAGCGCTATGTCGGCACGGTTTGGAAAATCAACAGCCAAAAATTATTGGATGTTTTTCATTACCTGAGTGCCGGGGCGGTTTGTTTTGCACGGGGCCTGAATGACACGCCTAAAATCATGGCTATTTTAATGTCCGCTCATGCCTTGGGAATGCAATCCGGCTTGTTGTTGGTCGGTTCCGCGATTGCGATAGGCGGTTTATTGCATTCGCGCAAAATCGCGGAAACGATGGGCAAAAAAATCACCCCGCTGAATCATGGGCAAGGATTTTCCGCCAACCTGGTGACCGCTTTTTTGGTTATTTTCGCCAGTCAATTAGGCGTTCCGGTATCAACGACGCACGTCTCGGTCGGTGCCGTGTTTGGTATCGGCGCGATTACCCGGCAAGCGAATGTCGGCGTAGCTTCCCGGATTGCGTTGTCATGGGTATTAACCTTGCCGATTGCGGCTTTTTTTAGCGCCTGTATTTACGGATTCTTCATGGTTTAAAAATAAAACTTGCTCAAGTTACTTAACACCGCACAATTGTAAGGTTTCGCTTTCCCGTGCGACTTAATAGCATCTTACATAAATAACTAAGGTATATATCATGCGTTTTCCTGAATCCTTATTACTTGCCGCGGCGCTGAATTTAATGCTCTCAGCCGCTGCTTTTGCCGCCTCGCCTGACTGGAGCGTGTACGCCGAAACTTTACAAACGGTCAAAGCCGGTAAAAAACACGATACCCCGCTTAATCTGGTGGATTATTCAGCCTTGAAAAAATCGGGACAACTGGAAGCGGCTTATCGGCTCATCAACACCTTTCCCGTTGCAACATTGGTGAATAGGGAAGAAAAACTGGCGTTCTATATCAACGCCTACAACATTCTCGCGTTGAAAATGGTGCTGGATCATTGGCCTGTAGACAGCATTAAAGACGTGGGAAATGTGCTAAGTCCCGTTTGGAAGAAAACAGCGGGGGCGATTGGCGGACAAGAAGTCTCGCTGGATGCGATTGAAAACGAGGTGTTAAGGCCGATGGGCGAACCGCGCATTCATTTTGCCATTGTCTGCGCTTCAGTCAGTTGTCCCGATTTACGCACCGAACCTTATACCGCAGACAAGCTTAATGCGCAGTTAGACGATCAAGGCGGATTATTTCTTAACAACGCCAAAAAGGGCTTGAACGATGACGGCAAAGTCATCCACGTTTCAAAAATCTTCGACTGGTTTGAAAACGATTTTAAAGCGGTCGGCGGCATTGAGGCGTTTATCCGTCAACATCGCAGCGGATTATCAAAATCCGCTATCAAAGCCGATATTGACTACGATTGGTCGCTGAATAATGCCGGCGAATAACTTTTATAGCCCTTGGAATAGCAACATGAATACACCCAAAATTGTCTTATTACTGGTGATTGCCGGCGCCATCGCCGCTTTTTTCCACTTTAACGGCCAGCAATATTTGACGCTGGAGATGCTGAAAGCGCAACAAGCCGGTATCGCGGCTTTTCGTGATGACCATCCGATACCGGCGATTGCGGTTTATGGGCTGATTTATATTGCGGTGACCGGTTTATCGTTGCCCGGCGCGGCTATTTTAACCTTGGCAGGCGGGGCGGTATTCGGTTTGTTCTGGGGGACGGTGATCGTTTCTTTCGCTTCGACCATCGGTGCGACACTGGCGTTTTTAGCGGCGCGGTTTTTGTTTAAGGACAGTATCCAAGCCAGGTTCGGCGACCGTTTGCAAGCGATCAATGACGGCATTGCGCGGGATGGGGCTTTCTATCTATTCACGTTACGACTGGTGCCGTTATTTCCTTTTTTCGTCATCAACCTGTTAATGGGCTTAACCTCGATAAAGGTCCGCACTTTTTACTGGGTCAGCCAAGTAGGCATGTTGGCCGGAACGCTGGTGTATGTGAATGCAGGAACGCAACTGGGCAAGCTGGAGTCTTTATCCGGCATTTTATCTCCCCTTGTTGTCGGGTCTTTTGCGTTGTTGGGAGTGTTTCCACTGATGGCAAAAAAAGCCATTGAATTTATTCAACAACAAAGGAAGTCGGATGTCTGAATCAGTCGCTAAAAAATGGCTTAAGCCAAAACACTTCGATAACAATTTAATCGTTATCGGTGCAGGTTCCGGCGGCTTGGTCACGTCTTATATTGCCGCTGCGGTTAAGGCAAAAGTCACGCTGATTGAAAAACATAAAATGGGCGGCGATTGTTTAAATACCGGCTGCGTGCCGTCTAAAGCGTTAATCCGTTCGGCCAAGTTTTTATCGCAGGTCAGCCGCTCGGCTGAATTCGGCATTAAGAGCGCTCAAGCGGAATTCGAGTTTGCCGAGGTGATGGAGCGTGTACAAAATGTCGTTAAAGCCGTTGAACCGCATGATTCGATAGCGCGTTACAGTGAATTAGGCGTGAATGTGTTAACCGGCACGGCTAAAATCGTTTCGCCTTGGCAAGTGGAAGTGACTACCGAAACAGGCGTGCAAACCCTTAGCACGCGCTCGATTGTGATTGCCGCGGGCGCGCGTCCTTTTGTGCCGCCGATTCCCGGCTTGGATGATGTCGGTTACCTGACTTCGGATACTGTCTGGAATTTGCGCAAAAAACCTAAACGCTTAGTGGTGTTAGGCGGCGGCCCTATTGGCTGTGAGTTGGCGCAAGCCTTTGCCCGCTTAGGGATTGAAGTCACCCAAGTTGAAATGCTGCCAAGGATTATGATGCGTGAAGACAGCGAAGTATCGGCTTTGGTGACGGCTAAATTTCGCAAGGAAGGCATTAAGGTTTTAGTCGAACATAAAGCCAAGCAGTTTATCGTTGAAAATGGCGAGAAAATCCTGATCGCCGAACATGACGGCAAAGAAGTCCGTATTGCCTTCGACGAAGTTTTATTAGCGATTGGACGCGTAGCGAATATCTCAGGCTATGGCGTTGAGGAAATGGGCATCGCCTTATCGCCACGTAGAACCATTTTGGTTAACGCCTTTCAAGAAACCAATTACCCGAACATCTACGCTTGCGGCGATGTCGCAGGCCCTTACCAGTTTACCCATACCGCCGCGCATCAAGCCTGGTACGCCGCGGTCAATGCGTTGTTTGGTTGTTTCAAGAAATTTAAAACCGATTATTCGGTGATCCCGTGGGCAACCTTTACCGATCCCGAAGTCGCCAGAGTCGGCTTGAATGAACAGGAAGCCAAAGAACAAGGCATTGCTTATGAGGTCAGCATTTACGGCATTGATGATTTGGACAGGGCGATTGCCGATAGTGAAGCGCATGGTTTTGTGAAAGTCTTAACCGTTCCGAATAAAGATAAAATTCTGGGCGTAACGATTGTTGGCGAACATTCCGGCGATTTGATTGCCGAGTTTGTGTTGGCGATGAAACACGGTTTAGGGCTGAATAAAGTGCTGGGAACTATCCATATCTACCCGACGATGGCGGAGGCGAACAAATATGTTGCGGGAGTTTGGAAACGCAATCACGCGCCGCAAAAATTATTGGTGTGGGTTCAGCGTTATCACGCTTGGCGCAGAAACTAACTGAGGTTTTTATGCTTGATTCCTTACCCTATTTAAAAAACTCCGATTTTCCCGCGATTAGCCGCAACAAGCTTGAAATTCTGCAAGTCAATCTGGGCTATTTATGCAATTTGAGTTGTACGCATTGCCATGTCAATGCCGGCCCGAAACGCACCGAATTAATGGACAAAGCCACGATGGATGAGATTTTAACGTTCATTGACAGTCATGCGATTCATACGCTGGATTTAACGGGCGGCGCACCCGAAATGAACCCGCATTTTCGCTATCTGGTGACGCAAGCCCTGGACAGAGGCTTAAAAGTCATCGACCGCTGTAATCTGGTGATTTTAATGGAACCCGGTTTTGAATGGCTGGCAGGCTTTCTGGCAAAAAATCGGGTTGAAATCGTAGCTTCCTTGCCTTGTTACCTGAAAGACAACGTCGATAAGCAGCGCGGTAAAGGCACGTTCGATGCCAGCATAACGGCTTTGCAAAAGCTGAATGCGCTGGGCTATGGTCAAGTGAGCAGCGATTTACAGCTCAATCTGGTTTTTAATCCGCAAGGCGCGACCTTGCCGCCGGAGCAACAAGCCCTTGAGCGCGATTACAAACAGCATTTGCACGAGCATTTCGGCATTGTGTTTAACCATTTATTCGCCCTCGCCAATCTGCCTGTGCAGCGTTTCGGCAGCGTTTTACTGAGTACGGGGCAATTTGATAATTACATGAACTTACTCAAAAACAACTTTCAGGCCCCCAATTTGGACAAGGTGATGTGTAAAAACACCTTGAGCGTTGACTGGCAGGGTAAGGTTTATGATTGCGATTTTAATCAAATGCTGAAACTGCCGTTAGGGGCGGATAACAAAACCCATATTCGCCAAATATCCGAATTAACGGGCAAAGCCATTAACACCTTGCAACATTGCTACGCCTGCACCGCAGGGCAGGGCAGCAGTTGTTCGGGCGCGATTTAATGGCCACGAAAGGCACGAAAAACACGAGATATTTAGATTACCAACTTAAGGTTAAGCTGTGCTATTTACGCTGGTTTTTCTCGTTCCCACGCGCCGCGTGGGAACGCAGTGCAGGACGCGCTGCGTCCCGTATACGCCAGACGTTGAACGTGATTCGCGGCGCAGCGCGCCTTGACTGCATTCCCACGGAGCCCGTGGGAACGAGAGCCTCTACCATTAAGTAGGAGTGGGCCGCGCCCGCGACATTTGGGCTACGATTGCAGAGTTGCAGCGCTTTCATCGCGGGCACGGCCCGCTCCTACAATGCTTAACTTAATGGCGGTGACGCAGCGCGTGGGAACTAGGTAAAACGAATTTTTATTTATTTTTGGAGATGAGATGACTATCGAAACAGGCGTTTTACAGCGTTATTCAGAAGGCGCGGAAGCTGTGCAACCCGAATTGTGCTGCCCTGTTGATTATGACCGTGAATTGTTGGCGTTATTGCCGCAGGAAATAATCGACAAGGATTACGGCTGTGGCGATCCCTCGCGTTATGTGCAGAAAGGCGATGTGGTGCTGGACTTGGGTTCAGGCTCGGGCAAAATCTGCTACATGGCGGCGCAATTGGTCGGCGATAGCGGCAAAGTCATCGGCGTGGATATGAATGACGATATGCTCAATTTTATGACAAATGGGAAAGCACTGCCTGGCAGGTGGTTGAAGGCCTTGAATTTCGTTCGGTCACCATTACCGCCACCAAACCATCTTCCGAACCCTGTCTGGACAAAGGTCATGCGGTGATTTATCGCGGACCTTTTTCTAAAGTGTATGACGATGAAGGGCATGTTTTTTATCGCGGTCAACGCATGGCAGTCTGTGAGCGCAATTGTAAATTGCTGACCAGCGGAGCTTACGCCGACTACTTTATCGGCATTGCCCCCGTGCAGGAACAGACGCCGCAAAACTGGCGCCATGCTCCGGGTGCATTAAGGCCTGCGGCGGAAACTAAAGGCGCAGCCCATAAGGCGGACTGTGCATCATCGGGTTGTTGTTAAAAAGGGTTAGGGCTTTATCATGCTATCAAAAACTAAAATCGATGATTTTTTGAAAACGCTTTACACCATGGCTTTCCTGGTTGAAGCGCGCGATGCTTATACCGGCGGGCATTTATGGCGGGTATCGCAGTTGACCGGGCGTTTAGCGTTGGCTGCCGGATTATCGCGTAAAGAAGCCGCTACTGCCGCATTAGGCGGTTTTTACATGATTTGGGCAAAGTCGGCGTACCGGATGCTATTTTGAACAAAACGGATAAATTGACCGATACCGAATACGCGATTATCAAAAACCACCCTGAAGTTGGCGTTCGCGTGTTACATGGACATCCGCTGACCGGACTTATTCATGATGCGGTGCTGAGTCACCATGAACGCATCGATGGGCGCGGCTATCCTAACGGTATTACCGAAGGGACAATCACACAGGTGGCGAAAATGGTCGGCTTGGCGGATGCAGACCAGCAGCCGCCCGTATCGTGCCGGTATGCCGATAGAGACGGCATTGGAGCAAATCGAAATAAATTTAGGCAAGCAGTTTGACAAAAAACTGTGTGAACGGTTTATAGCCTTGGGCCGTGCCGGGGAATTAAACGCTATAGTCGGACACAGCGATGCCGGTATTCCGTTACATAGTTGCCCGATGTGCGGGCCCGTGGTCGTGGTTAAACGCGAGCAAAAAGCAGGCGATGCCGTGTATTGCCCGGTTGGCAATGGCTTTCATTTGGCCGAACAACATGACCATGCCTTACAGCTTGAACCCAGCCATAAAAAAGGCAGCCCCGCCGATTTAATGACGGATATAGATTATCCGTTGCTAAATCAACTGATTGAAAATGTCGCGCCGTATTTGTCCACCGGCAAAAGCCGTTGGTGGAATTGGCTCGGTGCGTAAAAACCTGAATCTATTTTTGGCTGACATCATGAACGAATCCCACTCTTCAACAAACTGTGAAACATGTTCCGCCCCGCACGGATTATTTGAATTTTCCAAAAGAATATCACGCTGGTTTGAAACTAATGCCGCCGGTTTTGCACCGCTGTTGCTTCGGCTATTAATCGCTTATGAGTTTTTGGAGGCCGGATTGGAGAAAGTTTCCGGCGAAAACTGGTTTGCCGATTTAACGTTCCCTTTTCCGTTTAACTTATTGCCGCCCGATCTGAGCTGGGGGCTGTCGATGGGACTGGAGATCATCGCACCGATTGCGTTGATTTTAGGCTTGGCCACGCGCTTTTTCAGTTTTGCGCTGATTATTTTAACCATCGTTGCCATCGCCGTTGTTCACTGGCCGGCCGAATGGCACACCGTAGCGCAATTATGGCAAGGCTACGCCATTACCGACCAAGGCTACGGCAATTACAAGTTGCCGTTAATGTACTTGTTCATGCTCACCTCTTTGTTGTTTAGCGGTTCCGGTCGTTTAAGCCTGGATGCGTGGTTGATGCTGAGAACACGCTAAACACTTCGAACTTGAATCCATCCCGCTAACAAAATGCCAAGTCGGTTGAATTGTCAAAATATTCAATTCAACCGACTTGGCATCCAAGCAAATGAGGATCCGGCGTTTTAAAGCCCAAGATCGCTCAGTCCAGGGTGATCGTCGGGACGACGGCCCAGCGGCCAATGGAATTTGCGCTCGGATTCCTTAATCGGCAAATCGTTGATGCTTGCGTAGCGCCGTTGCATCAAACCGTTTTGGTCGAATTCCCAGTTCTCGTTACCGTAAGAACGAAACCATTGGTCGTTGTCATTACGCCACTCGTAAGCAAAGCGGACGGCAATGTGGTTGCCTTCAAAGGCCCAGAGTTCCTTGATTAATCGGTATTCATGCTCTGTAGCCCATTTGCGGGTAAGAAACTCGATAATTTGCTCCCGGCCTGCCGGAAACTCGGCGCGATTCCGCCATTGGCTGTCGATGGTATAGGCCAGGGCAACTTTCTCAGGATTACGGCCGTTCCAGCCGTCTTCGGCCATGCGTACTTTTTGGGCCGCCGTTTCACGGGTAAAGGGCGGAAACGGGGGACGTGATTCTTCATGAGTTGTGTTCATTATAAAACTCCTTGGTTAAGGTTTGATTGATCGGAATAATGATAGGGTTGTAATAATCAGGCCACGGCGGGCCTGCGCGAAGTGCAGGTTTGGCTCTGCACAGCCTCCAGCTTATCGTGAATGACTCCGGCCAGGTATTGCGCATCTTCGGCAATCCCCAGAAAGCGCCCGGAACCCCAGGTGTTCAACCAGGGCAAGCCGATGAAATAAAGTCCTTCGGTATTCGATACGCCGCGCCGGAACCGGGGGTGCCCCTTGCCATCGAAAGCGGGCAGTTCGATCCAGCTGTAATCGGGACGGAAACCGATTGCCCAAACGATGGAGGTGATGCCCGCGGCATCGGCATCGATACGCACGGGACCCGATTCGGATTTCCATTCCCATAGTTTTTCAAATGCCGGTTCCTCCGGCGCATCAATGTTGTTTTCCGCGATATAGCGGTCGATTTCCTCGCGTATCCGTACATACACCTCGTCGGCTTCGTCGAGGTTTCGGGTCAGGTCCGGCTTAAACTCAAGCATCGCGCCGTTAATAGTGTTCATGCTGCCGTAAAGGCGGACGCCTTGCAACGCGAATTTACGCAGATCGATTTCATGGCCGCCGCTACGTCCGCTCAAATAATGGTTGGTTTTATGGCAAACCGCATCGCCGAGCGGGTGCTTATCGACAGTCAAGTTGTAAAAGCCCAGATCGTACAGCCATTCGGTCGTTTCGCGGCCTCGATACAGGCGCGGCGAACGGGGCGCGCTGCCGACCGCGAGATGCACTTTGCGGCCTGCCAGGTGCAAGTCTTCCATGATCTGTACGCCGGATTGGCCCGAGCCGACCACCAATACTTCACCTTCCGGCAGTTGTTGCGGGTTGCGGTAATTGACGGAGTGAACCTGGGTGATATGTTGGGGCAGGCTGTGCGCATAATTCGGCACGATCGGAATATCGTAGCCGCCGGTAGCCACGACCAGATGGTCGGCGGTGAACTCGCCGATGCTCGTCGTTACCTCAAGCAGGCCCTGATTGCCCCGGCGGACACGGGTCACGGCCACGCCTTCATTCAACGGTGCATTGATCTTTTCGGCAAAGGCTTCGACATACTCGACAATCTCGTCCTTGAGCATGAAGCCTTTCGGATCGTCGCCTTGATACGGAAAATCCGGCAGGCGGCATTGCCAGTTCGGGGTCACCAAGCAAAAACTGTCCCAGCGGTCGTTGCGCCAGGAATGGGCGATGCGGTTTTTTTCAAAAACGATGTGGCTGATGTCCAGCTTTTGCAGGTAATAGCTGACCGACAAACCGGCCTGGCCGCCGCCGACGATGATGACTTGGTAATGCGGGCGTTGGTTGCTTTGTTGATTATTCATGGGTTTCTCTCTTTATTGTTGTGTAGCGGTTTGTGATTCCTGAGTGCCGGGTCGGAAGCTCACCCTGTTTTTGCTCTCGTTCCCACGCGTTGCGCTCGTCGTTATACACATGTCTATTCAAGACCGTCATTGGCTATGAATGCCGAAATGGCTCGAATGTAGGCCGGAATAAGCCCGCCCGGCGACAGCAAGGGTGGAGCGTTTCCGGCGATCGGAGTGCCGGAAACGCCAGTTCTCGCTATCGCTCGAACCGGCTTATTCCGGCCTACGTCAAGATGTGTATAACGACGAGCGCGCTGCGTGGGAATGCAGTTCCCACGCTCCAGCTTCGCGAGGCGGGAAGCTGGAGCTTCCTCCACTGAATTCCCAAGCTGGAGCTTGGGGACTAGCGCAAAATCTGGAGGGTCCGGCTATCGTCCGGTTTCTCATCTAGCGCCGGAAGTAGGCCGGAATCCTTAGCCGATGAACTCTTCCACCAAAACCTTCGGGTTTTCAATTTCAGAAAACCGCGCGGCGACGGTTTCAATTTCGTCCAGCTGACTCATTGCGCTGGAGCAGGTATAGCCGTATTTTTGGCGAACCCGTTCGCCGGCAATCTGTAAAGCCGCCCGGCTGCGGGCGAGAAAATCCTCCAGCTCGTAGGTTTCGCCCGGTTTAAAAAAATCCTTGATCACCTGTGACGGCGAATAACAAAGACTGGTGGATCGGTCCGGCCAACGGACGCGAAAACGCATTTCAGGCATGGGTAAGACCTCTTGGATGAGTGGAATGGGTGGACATGGCTAAACCTCCGGTTTGAGTTCCACGCCGCAACCGGTCAACGGTTCTGCATGCAAATCCCATAACAGTTCCTCTCCGTCGGCATCGGCAAGGCGCAGACAGCCGGACGCATCGGTTTCGCCGATCACCGAGCAACTTATGCCGCGCCGGGAGAAATGTTCGATGACGGCTCCGGTGTGCTTCTCTTCCGCGCTCAGCACAAAGCCGTAACTGGGAAAACAGCACAGCCAGCGCGCTAACGAAATATCCGGCGGGCGCGGTATCGCGGCCACGTCGATCACGCCGCCCAAGCCGGAGCACTCCAGCAGCATCAGCACCGTGCCGACCGCGCCGGCCATGCTGATGTCCTTCGCGGCTCCGCACAGCCCGGCTTCGGCAAGCTGAGGCAATAGTTCCAGATCCTCGCGCAATCGTTCCGGCGGCGAACCGGTGCTGGCATCCCACCAGGCATGAGGTTCGCGAAAATGCCCGCGCAAATCGACCGCCGCCAGCAGCTTTTGCCCGGCTTTTGCTTTGAAACTGCTGAGCAATGTATTGGCGCGGCCGAGAATAGCGACCGACAGTTGCGGGCGGTCGTTGCGAAGATTGCTGTGTCCGCCGGCGATGGGGACGCGATAGACCTCCGAGGCGGCGGCCATGCCTTCCAGCACTAACCGGGCTTGCTCTGATCCGTCGCTCCAGATCGCATCGACCACGGCGATGGGGCGGCCGCCCATTGCGTAAATGTCGCTGACGTTGACCATCACGCCGCAGTAACCGGCAAACCAGGGCTGGGTCGCGACAAACTCGTTCAGGAAACCTTCGGCCGCGAACAACAAAAATCCGTCCCGGTCGGGTATCGCGGCGCAGTCGTCGCCGAGCGCGATTGTGCCGGACGGCATGCACTTGTTAAGCAGGCCGGTCACGGCGGCGATGTCGCGCTTGTGCGCCAAGCCGATGCTTTGTTTTACGTGCTGAGTCAGCCGGGCTAAATCGCTCATGCCGCAATCCTGCCGGTCGCAATAAAGCCGGTCTCGCCGTCGGCATAGGGCGGATACCAAGCCAAATCGGCTTGCATCAAGTGATGCGGCCTGCCGTGCAGTTCGATTTCCTGTAGCGAACGCCAGTGCAGGCGGCGAAACAACGGCACGTTGCGGCTTTGCACCTGCGCCAGAAAAGTGTGGCAATCCTGGGCATGGGCGCTGGTGACGGCCAGACGGATCAGCGCCGCGCCCAAGTTGCCCTGTTTCCGGTAGTCGGCAGCGACCGCCAGCCGCGAACCCCGCCAAACGCCGGGTTCGCTTTGGTGAATGCGGACGGTGCCGACCACTTCATCGGGCAGGCCGCCGACGCAGGCAATCGCGACAATCGGCGTCGAGATCCGGTCGATGTCGTCGAGGTCGTCGCCCTGGAAAACGCCTTGCTCCTCGCAAAACACCGCCTGCCGCAAGCGCAGCATTTGCTCGCGTTCCCAATCCTGAGTCACCCATTTGACCAGGTACTCGTTGGGGACAAAACGGTTGATAGCTGCGTTCAGCATGTCAGGCCTCGTAACTGGAAAGGGCCGAGCAAGCGCCGCATTTGGCGCAACCGGCTTTCATATCGGCGGAGCGCAGCCCGGCTTGTTTCAACATCGCGCCCAACGGTTGCAGAATGCTCTGCATGAAGCGCGGGTCGGGCGAGGGATGACCGGCCAGCGGCGTGCCGGTGATCGGGATAAACGGCACGACGAACGGATAAACGCCTTTGCCGATCAGCTGTTCGCAAACGGACAGGATCGCTTCCGCGCTATCGCCAAGCCCGGCCAGAATGTAGGTGCTGACTTCGCCCCGGCCGAACACCGCGACGGCCGCGTCGAAAGCGTCCATATAACGTTCCAGCGGCACACTAGCCTTGCCGGGCATGATGCGGGCGCGGACTTCCGGGGTGACGGCTTCCAGGTGCATGCCCAAGCTGTCGATGCCTGCTTCTTTCATGCGTCCGAACCAGATATCGTCGTCCGGCGGCTCGCATTGGCCTTGAATCGGCAAATCGACGGCGGCTTTCACCGCGCGGGCGCTTTCGCACAAAATCGCCGCGCCCCGGTCGCTTAGGTTGGGCGTGCCGGTAGTGATGACCATGTGCTTGACGCCGTCCAGCGCTACCGCCGCGCGGGCGACTTCGGCCAATTGTTCCGGCGTTTTGCGGAGGATGGTTTTTCCGGCTTTCAGCGATTGCTCAATCGCGCAAAACTGGCAGGATTTTTTGCGGTTGCCGTAGCGAATGCAGGATTGCAGTACCGTCGTGGCCAGCACATCCGCCGCATGCAAGGTCGCGATATGGGAATAGGGTACGCCTTCCGAAGTTTGCAAACCGTAAAAACGCGGCTGGCGGGGGAATGCAATCGAATCGATTGCGCGGCCGTCGCGGCGAACGATGCTGATGCCTTGTTCATCGGGAGCTGAGGCGGTAAACGGCGATTTGGCAGCCCCGGCTATGGTTATCGGTACCATCACGGTTTTGCCGCCAATGGTGACGGCTTTGTGGTCGGACGGACCGGCGCCGCCTCGGCGGACGGCAAGGCCGGATTCGGCGTCCTCCAGCCGCAATCCCAACGATTGCAGCTCGGTAATCAGCTGTGCTTCGGCTCTATTCATGGCTGGGTTGCTCGCTGCTTTGGGGAAAAGGTGCTTTTTGCGCCTTCTCCCTGAGGGAGAAGGCGGGGATGAGGGGGATTAAATAAACTTTCTTCCTTATTCTCATTTCCCCTCACCCAACCCTCTCCCTCTGGAGAGGGCTTTATTGCATTTAATTCATCGCTGAACATCGGCGCAGCCGGTTTGTCGTTGATCCTCAGGCTTAACAATTCAGGCCGGGCGTAATGGCCGACCGAATCCATCATGCGTTTGCGTTTGGTAATCAGCGACATATTCAGGTCGGCGATGACCATGCCTTCGCCGGAGCGCAACGGTTCGGCCAGATGCTGGCCTTCCGGCGAGATGATCGCGGTGCAACAGCCGCCGCGCAGGGCTTTTTGCAAACCGGGATCCGGCGTCACCGATTCGATCTGCTCGTCGCTCAGCCAGCCGGTCGCGTTGATCACGAAGCAGCCGGATTCCAGCGCGTGGTGGCGGATCGTGACTTCGATTTGCTCGGCGAAAATCGGCCCGACCAAGGAGCCCGGAAACTGGCTGCAATGGATTTCCTCATGCTGCGCCATCAATGCGTAGCGGGCCAGCGGGTTGTAATGCTCCCAGCAGGCCAAAGCGCCGATCCGTCCGATGCCGGTTTCGACCACTTTCAGGCCGGACGCGTCGCCTTGGCCCCAGATCATCCGTTCATGATAGGTCGGCGTGATCTTGCGGCGTTTTAAAGCCAGGTTGCCGCTCTCGTCGAAAATCAGCTGGGTGTTGTAAAGGCTGCCGTGGTCGCGCTCATTGACGCCCAGCACCACGACCACACCCAGCGAACGGGCCAGGGCGGCCACCGCATCGGTGGCCGGTCCCGGCACGGTCGGCGCATGTTGGTAAAGTTTAAGATGCTCGCGGCCCGCGGCGACCGGCGGCAGCACGAACGAAAAATACGGGTAGTAAGGCACGAAGGTTTCCGGGAACACCACCAGCTGAGCGCCTTCCTTGGCCGCGTCGCTGATGGCTTGGCAAACCTTGTCGATGGTGCCGGTGGCCGAATCGAACACCGGCGCAATCTGTACCGCAGCAGCCCTGACGATTTTTTTCGATGTCACAATCTGTACTCCTGTCATGAAAAAGCGGTTGAGCCACGGATAAACACGGATCAGGTTTATCGGGTGCTGATTCCAAAAATGTCATTTATTTTTACTATGAAGCGCATGAAGGACTTGAAGACATTACTGTATTGACTTCATGTGTGTATTGAGACGGTTTATAAAACACCGGTCATCCAAACCTCGTCACGCTTCGTATCCTTCATGGTAATAAAAACAAGTTATAAACATTGTGCTGCATCAGCACCCGGTTTATCCGGGGCTATCGGTGTAAATCCGCGGCTAAAAATGATTTACATCGTCCAGGTATCCAGGATGAAAGCGTTCTCGCGGCGATGGATCAGCACGATGTCCAATACATCCAGCGGACTGACCGGACGGATGCCTTCGATCAGGCTGGGTTCGCCGTGGCCGTACAAGGCTTGCAGCGCGAACCGGCAGGCATAGACTTTGCCGCCTTCGGCCATGAATTTGTTGATTTGGTTGGTATAGTTTTGGTGGCCCGGAAAAGCCTCGTCGCCCAAGCGCGGAAAGCCGCGTTGAATGCCCAAAGTCACGCCCGGCCCGTACAGCAGGATCGATGTTTCAAAGCCCTTGCGTTGCAAACGGGTCGCCTGCAACAGGTTCACAAAACCGATAGAGCCTTCAAAGGCGACGGTGTGGAATTTCACCAGGGCTTTTTCGCCGGGTTGAGCTTTAACGTCCTCGAATACTTTCTCTTCGTAATCGACAAAAAAATCGCCTTTGGTGTGGGCCGGTTTTTGAACTGCTGGCATGAAATGCTCCTTGTTATGAGTAAAAAAACCTGCACCAATGGCGCGATGCAGGGAGGGTTATGACCGTCAATCAATGAGGGGGATTGACGGAAGATAGTTTACGAGCGATGCCGTATTGCTAACAGATTCAGGAAAAAATGATTTCTAGGGTACAGATTGCGGTTTGAACGATCTGTTCTGCTTAATAAAGCGGATAACTGTTATGGATAAACTGGATTTATCGTTCTTGCGTTCTAATGCCTCGTTCCCACGCGCTGCGTGGGAATGCAGTTAAAGGCGCGCTGCGCCGCGAGTCACGGGCAGCAGATAGAAGTACACATCGTATAAATACAGGACGCGGCGCGTCCGGCATTGCGTTCCCACGCAGCGCGTGGGAACGAGGGATATGAGAGGGGCTGGAGCGATAGAGCGATCCAAAGCCGGACGGGGCATGTTGCCCCGTCCGAAACGTTTACGTGTTACCACATAGTTTAGATATTGAAAAAACGTTAGGGACGGGGTTGCAAACCCCGTCCCGCTTGGAGCAATGTTGCTGACAGATTCAGGAAAAAACGATTTTTAGGGTACAGATTGCGATTTAATGCGATCTGTCCTGCTCAATAAATCGGATAACTGTTATGGAAAAGCCCGTATTCATCGTTCCCACGCTCCGGCGTCGGCTTCATCCGAGTGCCGTACTGATTGCTCTGGTTCCCAAGCTCCCGCTTGGGAACCCAGTGAGCAAAGCTCCAGCTTTGCGAGTCGGGAAGCTAGAGCTTCCCGTACTGAATTCCCAAGCGGGAGCTTGGGAACTAGCGAACGATATAGCATAGGGCCGGAGCGAGCGGGAGCGATACAATATGAAAAAATCAAACCATTGAGCGGTACAGTTATGCTAAATTTGCCGGACAGACAACCCGCAGAGATCCAAAACCAATGAAACATCTTTATGAAACCGTAGCGGAGAATATCCTCGCCCATATCGAACAGGGCGTTTACCGCTCCGGCGAGCGCTTGCCCGGCATACGCCGTTTGAGCAGCCAGATGAATGTCAGCGTATCGACCGCGCTTGAAGCCTACCGGCTGCTGGAGGATCAAGGCCGAATCCAGGCGCGTGCGCGTTCCGGCTACTACGTCAGCACCGTTCACCGGCTAGCCATCACCGAACCCGACATTTCCGAACCGCCGACGATGCCTTCCCGAGTCACGGGCCAATCGTTGACACGGCAAATTCTGCTGGCGGCCAAAGATCCTTACCAGATCAACCTGGGCTCTTCGGTGCCTTCCCCAGCCTTTTTACCGACGCGGGTACTGCAACAAGCCACCCAAAAAGTGGTGCGCCTGTTTGAAAAACGCTGCTTCGACACCGACGAATTGCTCGGCAATCAGGAGCTTCGCCGCCAGATCGCCAAGCGCATGGTCGAGCTGAATTGCGCCGTCAGTCCCGACGATATAGTCATCACTCATGGCGCCAGGGATGCGGTCCGGCTCGCGTTGATGGCGGTCTGCAAACCGGGCGACGTGATCGCCATCGAATCGCCGACCTTTTACGGCTTGTTGCAGGTCATCGAATCCTGCGGCATGGAAGCACTGGAAATCCCGACCCATCCGCGCGATGGCGTTTCTATCGAAGCATTGCAACTGGCTGTCGAACAATGGCCGATCAAAGCCTGCCTGCTGATCTCCAACTACAACAACCCGCTCGGCTCCTGCATGTCCGACGAACGGAAAAAGAACATCGTCGGGTTGCTGGAAAAAAACGGCATTCCGCTGATCGAGGATGATGTGTACGGCGATTTAGGCTTCGGATTAAAGCGGCCTTCCGTCGCCAAAGCCTGGAGCCAACACGGCGAGGTGCTGTATTGCTCGTCTTTTGCCAAAACCTTGTCGCCGGGACTGCGCATCGGCTGGCTGGTTCCCGGACGCCACATGAAAAAAGTCGAAAACCTCAAATACATGCTGCATCAGGCCACGCCGACGCTAAATCAATTGGTCATTGCCCATTTGCTGGAGCAAGGCGGCTACGACCGCTACCTGCGCCAAGTCCGGCAGGACTATGCGCAAAGCGTGACGCGAATGGTCAAGGCCGTGAGCCTGTTTTTCCCCGAGGGGACCAAAGTGACCCAGCCGGAAGGCGGTTTCGCGTTGTGGGTCGAATTGCCGGAAGCTGTCGATGCGATGGAATTGCATCGGCAAGCGAGCCTTGAAGGCATCATCATTGCGCCGGGGCCGCTGTTTTCGGCCACGCAAAAGAAATACGGCAATTTCATCCGGCTCAGCTGCGCCGTACCCTGGAATGACCGTTTGGAACGGGCGTTGAAAAAACTGGGGGATATGGCTGGGGATTTGATGGCGGGATAAAGGGAAGGTCTGCCATCCATGGCAGTCGTCTTACCTGGAAGGTCTAACTGGGCGCATTTTTAGGAATGCGCATAATAACTTTATTTTTAAACCATGAAGAACATGAAAGGCATGAAGGATTGAAGTCTTCATGCGCTTCATGGTCATTGCTTAAATGTTCCTAAGCCATCAGTTCCGCGCGGCTATTCATAACCCCAAATCGCTCAAACCGGCGTGATCGTCTGGACGGCGGCCTAGCGGCCAGTGGAACAGGCGTTGTTCCTGCCGGATCGGCAAATCGTTGATGCTGGCAAAGCGCCGTTGCATGAAGCCTTGCCGGTTAAACTCCCAATTTTCGTTGCCGTAACTGCGGAACCATTGACCGTAGCCGTCATGCCATTCGTAGGCAAAGCGAACGGCGATGCGGTTGTCGGTAAACGCCCATAGCTCCTTGATTAAGCGGTAATCCAGCTCCTTGGCCCATTTGCGTTGCAAAAATTGCCGCACTTGCTCGCGGCCTTGCGGAAATTCGGCGCGGTTGCGCCATAGCGTGTCTTCGGTATAGACCAAGGCTACCCGATCCGGGTCGCGCGAGTTCCAGGCGTCTTCGGCCATGCGCACTTTCTGAGCCGCGGTTTCGGCGGTAAAGGGCGGGACGGGGGCTTTGATTTCTTCGGTCATGATTTTTCTCCGTTATTGAAGGGTGAGTGAGTTACGCCTGCCACATTCCCGGCATCGGAACATAGCCGGGCAAGGCGCGGATACGTTGAAACCAGGTAACGATATTCGGGTAAGCGCCGATGTCGATGCCGCCTTCCGGCGCCAGCGCCAAGTAAGGATAGGCGGCAATGTCGGCGATGGATACCGTGTCGCCGGCCAGCCAATCGCGGCTTTCCAGGTGACGGTCGATAATATCCAGTACTTTTTCGGCGGTCTGCCGGGCTTTTTCCGTATCGATGTCGCGGCCGAATTTATGATGCACTCGCAACAAGGCCGGACCGTGAAAAATTTCATTGGCGGCGGTCGATAGCCAAGCGGCAATTTGCGCCAAGCGGACGGCATCGTCGGGCCACCATTGTTCACCGCCGTAGCGTTTGGCCAGATAGACCAAAATGGCCTGGCTGTCGCGGATGATCAGGCCGTCGTCATCCAGCACCGGCACTTGGCCGAACGGGTTGCGTTGCAGATAGTCCGGGCTGCGTTGTTCGCCGCCACGCAAATCCACCGGGCGAGTTTGGTACGGCAACGCCAGCAAGCTTAACAATAATCGGACTTTGTGGCAGTTGCCGGACAGCGGCATGTCGTATAGCGTTATCATCTTGTTCCCCTTCGGTTAAATAAAACTTTCAAATTGCACCCGCTGTTCGGCGATGCCGAGTCGGCGGGCGGTTTGGCGCACGGCGTCGATCAGGCGGGTCGGGCCGCAAACGTAAATGACGGCATCGGCGGATGCGTTACCGAGCAGCGCCGATACGTCCAGCCGGGTTGGGGCTTGCGCCCGGCTGAAATAAAACCGGCATCGATTGGGCAAATGCCGCCGCAAGTCCTCGACAAAGGCCATTTCTTGCGGCGCACGGCCGCTGTAATGCAATTGAAAATCCGCACCCCGCGAGGCCAATGCTTCGGCCATTGCTTTTAACGGGGTGATGCCGATGCCGCCGGCGATCAACAATGCCGGGCTGTCGTCATCGTGCAGCGGGAAATAGTTGTCCGGGGCATCGACGTTGATGCGGGTTCCCAGTTGCCAGCCGTCGTGCAATGCCGACGATCCGCCTTCGCCATCGTCCATTCTTAGCACTGCAATACGGTAGCAATCAGGATCGTCCGGCGCGTCGGTCAGCGAATAAGCGCGGCTGGTGACGCTACCGTCGGGCAGCGCAATCGGCACGCGGATATGCGCCCCGGCCCGATAGCCAGGCAGCGGTTCGCCGTCGGCATGGCGCAATTCATAGGCGCGAATGCGCGACGTCAATTGCCGAATCCCGGCAATCGTTAACGGCAATGCGCCGCTACCCAAAACGCCGGGCGCTTGCCGCGCCACCGCCGCCGGTTGTTGGCGGGCTTGAACGAGCAGCGCTTCGACTTCGTTTTGGCTGTAGCGCGGCGTGATGTATTTGGGGCAATTCCAGTCGAAGGCTTCGACTTGGATAGCGATGCCGCGCTCGACCGGAGCGCGAAAGTCGGGCGATTCCAGTTTCGCCAGCAATGCCGGTTCGGAGCGTTCGTCCACCGCTCGCGCCCGGCCCCAGATTTTCAAGCGCCGCCGTTGCGGATAATCCATCAGCAACAAACTGACCCGGTCGTCGCCGCGCAGATTGCCTACCGAAATATATTGGCGGTTGCCGCTGTAATCGGCGTAACCGATGGTCCGGTCGTCCAACACTTTCAAGAATCCCGCCGGCCCGCCGCGATGCTGCACATAGGGCCAGCCGGTTTGACTCACCGTGGCTTGATAAAAGCTGTCGCGCCCGGCAATAAAAGCTTGCTCGGCAGCGCCCAGCGCCACCTCCTCGGCCTCGCCGAGTTCGGCCGCCCGATACGCCATGCGGCTGCCCATTTCGGTTTGCACCGATTGCACGTCGGGGGTGAAACTGATTTTAGCAAAAGTTCGGGCCATGACCTTGCTCCTGATTGGGATTGAAACATTGGCGTTAACTGTGACACAGCCGCCAGCCGCGTTGAATAGCCATAATCTGCAATAGTTTATTCCATTCAGCGTAAGAATCCGGGTGCAAGTCTGAACTTGGCCCGGTTCAATATAGAAGTCTAATCATAACTATTCAGCACGAAGCGCCTTATCCCTCTCCTGCTGGAGAGGGGGCGATCCAGCTGTGTTGCGCTGGTTCCCAAGCTCCGGCTTGGGAACCCAGTTAGCGAAGCTCCAGCTTCGCGAGTCGGGAAGCTGGAGCTTCCAAGACTGCATCCCCAAGCCGGAGCTTGGGAACGAGCGAGTTGCATATCAATGTATCTCAATGAATTACGACGCCTATATCAGGCCGCCTGTTTTAGCCCCACTTTCGGGAAGTCGATGCTGACCCGGCTGGCTTTACCCAGGATATTGGTCATTATGTTCATGCCGACGTGGGTGATCACCTCGACGATGTCCGCCTCGCTGAAGCCGGCGTCACTCATGGCCTGCAACTCGGCGTTGGTGACCTCGCCCTTGTGCTCGACCAGGGCGCGGGCGAATTTAACCGCCACCGCCGCTTTGGCGTCCTGGCTGGAACCGGCCCGGTTGGCTTCGATTTCCGCCCCGTTCAAACCGGCTTTGCGGCCGATGGCGGTGTGTGCGGACAGGCAGTATTCGCATTCGTTCTGCTGGGCCAGCGCCAGCGCGATGCGTTCGCGGGTGGCGGCGTCCAGCGATCCGTGATTGGCGATGTGATGCAAGCCGAGGAAGGCTTTCAGGGCATCCGGCGAGTGGGCGAACACCCGCAAGAAATTAGGCACCATGCCCAACTGGCTTTGGATCGCATTCAACAGGTTGAGTTGTTCGGTGTTGGCGCTCTCGTTGCTAACGGTGGTAATACGGCTCATGATAGTTCTCCAAATAATGAAAGGGTTTGTTAGTCGCCTGGGTGAAATTCAGCAGGCGGGTATAGTGTGTCGTATTGCAAAAAGATAAAGAATAGCTAAAATTATCAATTTACTATTCCGATAACTGGAACTATCAATGAGTCGTCTGCATTTAATGAGCGTGTATGTCGCGGTGGTCGATGCGGAAGGCTTTGCCGGCGGCGCCCGCAAGCTACACATGTCGCCACCGGCCGTGACGCGCGCGGTGGCGGCGTTGGAAGAGCGCTTGGGCGTTAAATTGCTGAACCGCACCACCCGCTACGTGCGGATGACCGAGGCCGGCCAGAAATACTACGAGGACGCCAAACACATCATCGCCTTGGCCGATGAAGCAGACGACGCGGCGCTGGGCATCAACGCCGAACCGCGCGGCCAACTCACCGTCACCGCCTCGGTTTTGTTCGGCCGCATGTACGTGATGCCCGGCATCGTCGAGTATTTGCGCCGTTACCCGGCGGTGGAAGTCAACGCAGTGTTCGTCGACCGGGTCGTCAACATGCTGGAGGAAGGCGTGGACGTGGCGATCCGCATCGGCGATTTGCCGGATTCGTCGTACCGGGCGCTACGGGTCGGCGCGGTGCGGCGAGTGGTGTGCGCGTCGCCCGACTATTTGGCGGCACGCGGCATCCCGCAAGCGCCGGAAGATTTACCGGCGCACGACATTATCCTGGCGCGGGGCTTAAATCCCGTCAACGAGATGCGCTTCGTGCGCGACGGCCTGCCGCAGACGGTCAAGTTACAACCGATATTGAGCGTCAGCGACAACGACTCGGCGGCCGGCGCGGCGCTGGCCGGACTAGGCATCACCCGCTTGCTGTCCTACCAAATTGCCGAGCCGCTACAGACCGGCAAACTGAAAATCGTGCTCAGCGAGTTCGAAAGCCCGCCGGTACCGATCCACATTCTGCACCGCGAAGGCCGCCACTCGTCGGCCAAAATCCGTTCGTTCGTCGATATGATGGCGGAGCGTTTGCGGGCGGAGTTATCGCTGAATTGATCGGATTAGAATGGATAGGGGCATACATTAGCCTCAATGCTGTTGACTTAAGCAACGCAAAGCCCTCTCCAGAGGGAGAGGGTTGGGTGAGGGGAAATCAAAATAAGGAAGAAAGCTTATTTAATCCCCCTCATCCCAACCTTCTCCCTCAGGGAGAAGGGGGACGTACTCTTAAGTCAACGGCATCGTCCATTAGCCTGCCCCTTTCAATAGGCCAAAAAAATCTTGTTAGGAACAGGCATAAATTAATTTATACCCAAAGGGCATAAGTTTCGTTTGAGCAGACAAGCTGCTCAACTCAGCTTTAAGCAATGACCATGAAGCGCATGAAGGACATGAAGACTTCAATCCTTCATGCCTTTCATGTTCTTCATGGTTTAAAAATAAAACTCACATCACATCACATCACATCGCTCCGGGGCCGCTGTTTTCGGCCACCCAAAAGTAATACGGCAACTTTATAAGGCTTAGTTGCGCGGTGCCGTGGAATGATAGGTTGGAACGGGCGTTGAAAAAGCTGGGGGGATATGGCTGGGGAATTGATGCCGGTATTATGGCTTGTATAGACAGGCGAAGCATCACTGCCATTAAGTTAATAAGACAATGACAGCGTAGGAGCGGGCCGCGCCCGCGACATTTGGGCGACGATTGCAGTGCTTTCATCGCGGCATGGCCCGCTCCTACAATGCTTAATTTAATGGCAGTGAGGCAAACCATGATTAATTAATTCAATAATCGCTCAATTCCCTTTACCACTTCCAACCATGCTTGGTTTTCATTAACCCAATGTTGGGTGTTGGTTACCGGTTCGCCTTTATTCGGCAATGCATTGTATTTAGCAAAGTCCAATTTTTCCCAAAGGCAAAAATCGACAATGATTGGGACAAGTTTGCATTCGTCGTTTTTACAAAGCTCCTCAATCAACGGCAGCTCCACATTTTGAATATAATCGGTTGCCATACTATGGTGAGATACCAAATACAGCACTATATCGGCTTGGTGTAGCTCTTGTTTGATGCGCGTGTCCCATTCTTCACCTGCGAGCAAATCCCTATCGTTCCAAGTGATCATGTTGTTTCGTAATCCGGCAAGATGTTTGATTAACGTGTCTTTATGATCATTGTCGTGTTTGGAATACGAAATAAAAATGCTCGGTAAAATTTTTGCTTGGCCCCAGTCCGGCATCTTGTGGACTTGGATGCCATCCAACAGCTCCAATACCCGTACATCCTCATAACTGACAGGGCATTCGATAGTTAATTTGCCGTCTTTTTTACGTTTCAACAGTTGTTTTTGCCCGAAAAACTCCGGCTCAGTTTGTAGACGGCAACTTTTACAATGACAAGGAATCAACTTGGTCACTTTTTCCGCCAAGCCGTTAAAGGTGTTGTTTAACTTATCCAAATCTGCCGCAAGCACACTCAGTAATTCCTTATGCTCAACACCTCTGGCGCGTAATACGATTTCCCCGCCTTTGGGCGGAATTTCCACCAGCACTTGGGTTTCGTCACGCTCGAATAATGCCCCCGACATCCACGCCAATTCCGGCTGCCGCACAAAATAATGCTGACGCACCATCAGCCGGCTGACCATGCCTTTGGGCAAAAACTCGTAACAAAATCGCAATACCAAATCGCCGGGCTTGGCCCAGTCGTTTAGCACCTCGGGTTTGGACGGCGGCAACAATTGCGGAGCCAGCCAAGTTTCAGGTCGGGTGTCGGGCAAGGCATAACATAATTCAAATTTTTGCATCAAAGCCAGCAGCTCCGGGTGCATATCCCTATAGTCCGAATCCTGCCACAGCCGGGCGCAATCGTCGGCATTAAAACGGCCTAACTTCGCCTTGACGGTTTCATCGTCGAGCATCTTAAAAACCGCCGTTGTCGCCCACTGGTTTTGCAAAATCACTGTCCGAGCCAACAAGCGGTCGTCCTGAAAATGCAAAAACACGCCCAAGTCGTGCAAATAGCGGCTTAAATGCAGCGCCTTGTCGCGGTCGAACGGCAAATGCTTAGCGTAAAGATCGAAATACTCGCTCTGGCTGATGGTGGCTTGCCGTTCGGCTAACTGCTCGATGTCGGCGCGGATGTCCAGCCAGCGGGCCGGCAGCTCTTCGCCGATATGCGGCAGGTTTTTGGCGAAAAATTCTATGGCTGCATGTAAAGACTCCGCCCCGTCTGGTCGCTCAAGATTGCCCCGATAACAGTCCTTGACGTTATCGAAGCCGCCTTTAATACCGGCCAGATCGATTTGTTTGCTGCGCCCGCCTTTTTCATTCTGGAAAATCAGCACCGGGCTGTGGCTGCTGAGTAAATCCACCGCTTCCAGCCAATATTTAAAGCCCTCGTCCACCAAGGTTTTATGATCCTTGCGGGTGTCGTCCAGCAATACATACAAAGAACGCTGGGTTAAAAAAAACTGGTGGGTGGCATGGTAAATTTCCTGTCCGCCGAAATCCCAAACATTCAGGCGGAACGTGCGCCCGTTCGGATAACGGGCGTCGCTCACCTCAAATTCATGCCGGTGTATCGCGATGCCCTTGGTGGTTTCGTTTTCTTCGGGCAAAGGCAGTTGGGGGTGGTATAGCCGTCGCAGCAAACTGGTCTTGCCTGCACCGCCTTCGCCGACCAGCAATAATTTGGCTTCGTATATATGGTCTGTGCCTTGGCTTTGTTTTTCCTTGAAATAATTCAAGATCGCATCGTTACCTTGTTGGACGATGGCTACCGGCGGGTTGGTTAGGGGACAATTTTCGACATTAACCCCATCACAATTCCAATTCTCAGCATTAGTCCACTTTACCGAAAGACCATTTTCGATCAATGCCCTCAATGGTCTAAGGTCTGATACATGCGTATCGCTGATATCAATCCCTTGCAGATCGCTCAGACTTGTTAACGGACTAATGTCTGTAATCTTTGTGTTCCAAACATAAAGCCGCTGTAACTTGCTCAGATTTGCCAATGGACTTAGGTTTGAGATTTGTGTGCGGCCAGCATAAAGCACTTGCAGATTGCTTAAATTCATTAATGCACTGAGATCGGCTACTTGCGTGAATCTAATGTCAAGCAATTGCAAGTTTCTTAGTCCTTCCAGTGGGCCTAGGTCAGCCAAACCAGATGTTTTGTGATGATTTCCTGATAAAAAAAGCCGCTTAAGCTGTTTAAGTTGTCCTAAACAATTACTGAGCTTAAAGATGTTGTTTTTTTCTGTATTATTTTGGCAATTATGCCATTGCTTGCCATCCCACCACTCTTCAGCAAACGACAACCCCTCCAACCAAACCAAATCACCAATTTCATCCGGCACTTTGGATAAGCCGCAGTTACCCAGATCCAGAAAAATGTCGCGGGTCTTTTTATTTTCGGCGATA
The DNA here is from genome assembly GCF_036440755.1 of Methylobacter sp. Wu8. Taxonomy (NCBI): domain Bacteria; kingdom Pseudomonadati; phylum Pseudomonadota; class Gammaproteobacteria; order Methylococcales; family Methylococcaceae; genus Methylobacter; species Methylobacter sp. Wu8. The sequence goes on from NZ_JAZGVT010000035.1 coordinate 28,579, forward strand.
AGCCGCAGGGCTAGTTCTGACATGGTAAATCCAAAAATACATAGTTAAAGCTAACGTCAGCCAGGCTGACGTTCTGCATGACGGTTTGATTTAGACGGACTGGACGTAATTCAAAATGACGGATTCGCAGCCGAACGGAACGGGTTGACGATGGTCAAACAACCTTCAATCGTTTGCCCGTGTTGCATATCTTCACTGAACAAAGTTGCACAGCCGGCATCGATAGCTGCGGCGACAATCAGGCTGTCCCAGTAACTGAGCGAATAGGATTTTCTCAGACGGGATGCCAGCAAATGTTGGGATGCATTCGAGGTAATGACTTCGCAGTCTTGATACCAGCCTTGGATCAAGACGCGCATTTGCTCTTCCGGCATGTTCACTTTTTTAATCAGGTTGCTGCAAATTTCGCGGATAACTTGAGAATTAATGACGGGACGAGCCAAGTTCAGGAGAAAGCCGGCAGCCTGCCGATGCCTGTCATCGTGTTCTTCCGCTCTCCGAATCAGCGAATACAGCCAGATATTGGTATCGACAAAGACTTTAGCGGGCATTAGCTTCCTCACGGCTTAAAGGGGTAAAGTCGGCGACAAGCTGCGGGTGCGTTATCAAAGAAGCCAGGGACGATTGCGCAAGGTTTTTTTCTTGTCCATGTTCAACCTGATTGCGGGCAGCCAAAAATTCAACAAAATCGAAAACCTCGGCTTGTTTGGCTTCGGGAAGTTGCTGTAATTTTTCGATTAATTTTGCATAGCTCATTTTTAAGCCCATTTATTTAATATGTTTATACGTGGTGGTGCGGTAGAAAGACACCAAGGTTTCCGAGAATATCACTCTCAAAGGTTCAGGCGCATATACAAATCTTGATCACGTCTATCGGATGGGGCGTTTTCGCAAAGTCCAGTGAGTCTTGTCTTTTGGAAATTAACAAAAAAGCGGGGAATAAGCCAGCGCTATTAATTCGCGCGGTGTCGATAGCGGTTGCCCCGGCGCCACGGTGACAGGTTCGTAAAGCTGTAAGGCGGTTTCGCGACAGCAAACCGCCATAGCCGGGAAGAGCTAATCTGATTCTCGCCCGGATTTTTCAAGCGGTTTTATATCCGTTGTATTTGGTTTTGTGCGGTGATTGCGGTAACCGCCACGTTTTACTTTTTAATGACAAGCACATCATCAAGATAATCCCGAAACGCCGCATCGTAAGTCACAATATGCAGCTTCTCGTACTTGGCTTGGGCAATCAACAATCTATTGAACGGGTCTTTATGACGATCATCCAGTTCGAGAACGGTTTGGACATGGTAAGGCGTGATATTCAGCCATTGAAAACCTTGCGCTTCAATGTCTTCGGCGATGTGTTCCGAGGGCAAGGGCATTTTACCCAAGCCGTTTTTGATCGCCATTTCCCAGACTGTTACCGAACTGACCAATGCGCCTTCGGCCTGAATCCGCTCGATGATCGGGCGGTGCTTGATTTCGCCCATCAGCCAGTCGTAAACAATACAGGTATCAAGCAGCAGGCGCATTGTTGCTATCGGTAAATAATTGTTCTACTTCGGCGTTGGTCTCGGCGGAATTCCAGTCCGCCGAATAAGCGGCACGGCCTTTCCAGGCACCGGGAGGGGCGACTTTATTGGCCGTATATTTAACAAGTTTGGCGACGGGGACGCCGTTACGGGCGATGACCACTTCTTCGTCTCTCTCGGCCGCGACGATCAGGCTGGACAAGTTGTTTTTGGCTTCGAGTATGTTGACTTGCATCGAGGATACCGGGGCTAAGTTGGCTAATGCTAGCCAACTTAATTGAGTCCGCCTTTAGTGTCAAGAGAACGCTTCTTCTGTGGCGCTGTAGGCGCGGATAAATCCGCAGCTACAAACGCTCAAGTTATTACGAGTCAATTACCCTGACTGACTCATCGCCCGAATCGCATCGGTGGTGACGGCTTGTCCGCCGACGCCCCATTGGCCCGAAGCGACATCCTCGATCAGAACCCAGGTGACCGGCCTTAAGCCTTCGCCCTCTACCGAGACGATCGCATCGGTGACCTTGCTGATGATTTCCTGTTTTTGTTGCAGCGATAAATATCCGCTGATACCTTTGATTTGTACGAGTGGCATGGTGTTTCTCCTGTCAAAATGATTGTGGTTGTGCTGTTAAACGCGTATTTTTACTGGCCGCAGGATGAGCCGGGACTGGTAGCGGAGCATGATCCTGCGGCCTGCTCAAGAAATTCCCGCTGCGTCACCGGCAAGGAAAACATCGGCCAGTTGTTCTCGACGGAAATGCGGTACTGCTCGAGACCGATGGTCGCGCTGGCGTCGGTGATGCCGAACACCCGGTAGCCTTTGTCGTAAGCGGAACGCATTGTGGATTCGATGCAGATATTGGTCAGCTGGCCCGCAAGCGCTATGGTGGTGATGCCGTGGGCGCGCAATACGAAGTCGAGGTTGGTTCCGGCGAACGCATCGATGCTGGACTTGCCGTCGATAACAATATCGCTGTCCCGGCGGTCGATGACCGGTGCGATTTCGCTGCCCCAAGTCTTCTTGACCAAAGCGCCCGCATCTTTCACCGTTGCCATGATGCCGTAAGGCGCATGGCCCATCTCCCGGTAATCCGGGGAAAATTGGATCGGCGTATGCACGATCAGCATGCCTTGTTTGCGCGCACCGTTGATCAGCCGGTTAAGATTGGCGATGACTTGGTGTTTTTCGAGCACGGGTTTCAAGAGCGGATACAGCTTGCCGCCCTCGCTGAGAAAGTCGTTCTGTAATTCCAGCAGGACGATTGCGGTCTGTTTTGCATTCATATAGGGCTCCTTCGATTGAGTTGAACGGCCGTGGTTATTGAGCGTAGGATGATTACGCGCATTGTTTGTCGCACTGGGCCGGTTCCTCCCATGCTTCAGCCTGGAATTGGGCGTCCAGCGGCGTGTGCATAATATGATTGGCGTAGTTGCTGAGGGTCTTCATGGTCACGCCCAGCACCACTTCCAATACCTGAGCGCGGCTATAGCCTGCGGCGATAAAGCTGTCCAACGCCTTGCCGACTACCATGCCCCGCTGCTTGACAACGGCACGGGTGAACGTCGCCAAGGCGTCCAGCTTCTTGTCCGGCAACGGCTGCTGTTCACGCAGTGCATTCACCATAGCGGCATCGGCCTTCACCATGTGCTTGGCAATGATTGAATGCGCCGCTACGCAGTAAGCGCAGTGGTTTTCGATGCTGGCCGAAAGCAGCACCACTTGCCGTTCTACCGGCGTCAGCGAGGTCTTGTCGAGGATGGCGCCCAGATTTAGATAGGCTTGTAAAACCGTGGGCGATTCGGCGAGGCCGCCCAGTAAATTCGGCACAAAGCCATAATTTTGCTGCGCGCCTTCGAGCAGCGACTGGGCGGCAAGAGGCGCTTTCGGGATGGAATAAATGTTAAATTGGGACATACTATATCTCCTGTTTTTCGATTAATCTGGATGGGTTTTGTTATGCAAGGGTTTGGGCTAAACGTTCATTTCACGGTCTCCGCACTGAAAAATTTCGACGGGGATAGGTTAATCAATCCGGCTTGCCGAACCCATGCCTGCGATTCCGGGATTGTTGTCCGATTGTCCGGGAGATTGATGTGGATGCTTTAACGGCGCTGGTCAATGCGCTGAACTTGCGCGCCAAACTGGTTTATTCGGGCGGCGTTTGCGGGCGCTGGTTGATGGATCACAATTCCGATACGTCGGTTTGGTTTCATTTAGTCAGCAAGGGGCAAGGCTGGGTGCATTCGCCGAGCCGGGAAACGCCGCTGGCGTTGGAAAACGGCGATTTGATTTTGTTTCTGCCGCATGCGCCGAAGCACTTTTTGTCCTACAGCGCCGAGCATTTGCCTTGCGATGCGGCCGACACCCGTTTGACCGGCTGGGAGGGCGGCGAGTCGGGATTTGTTTGCGGGGAAATCGAGCTGGCTACGCCCCGGTCATTGTTGTGGCAGGCGCTGCCCGCCGAGATTGTGATCAAAAAGAACCAGGCAGGCGACATACTGGCCAAGCTGATCGAGCTGGTTATCGGCGAGGCTTCCGGCCGGCGCTTCGGCAGCGACTCGGTCGTGGAACGGTTATGCGACAGCCTGTTCGTGCTGGTGATCCGTTACTGCATAGAGGAAGGTTTGGTAGGGCAAGGTGTGTTTGCGGCGATGCAGGACAGGCGGCTGGCAACCGTGTTGGGCTTGATTCATCAGCAGCCTTGGCAGCCCTGGACAATCGCCGAACTCTGCTCCCACGCCGGCATATCAAAAACCCTGCTGTCGGAAAAATTTGCCTTGTACCTTGGCGCATCCCCGATTGAATATCTGACTCTTTGGCGCATGCAAATTGCGGCGCATTGGTTAAAAGAAACCGGGATGACGGTGGAGCGCGTCGCCGAGCGCTGCGGCTACGAATCCGTGCCTGCATTCAGCAAAGCCTTCAAACGCTGTTTGGGCGCGTCTCCCGGCGCATTTCACCGTGCAGAGACAATTAAATAAAACCTCCCTGCCATGCGTTTCCCCGCGCCGCCTGAACCGAGAATGCGGTGTAAGGGTTGCGTTCCTCGTTTTTGCCGGGGGGCGAAGGGCCATCCTTGGCCCCTCTGGCAACGCACTGCATCCCAATAGCGCCTTGCGGGCGAAAGCTCCGGTATTTTTTCTCGTTCCCACGCGCTGCGTGGGAATGCAGTTAAAGGCGCGCTGCGCCGCGAATTGAGTGCATTCGAGGCGCTCCATAGTTATTGGTTTTTGTGTTTTTTGCATCTTACGCTTGTAAGGAATTCAGGGCGGCTCCGACCGATAGACAGGGCGGCTTTACGGCGTTTGTTGTTAAAACGCTCCCTGCCGTTTCAAACCGAAGTCCATCCGCTGTAAGGCGAGCGGGACAAATTTATCAGGATAGCTGTAAATCGCATCCGGTCTATATGAGGAATAAACATGGCGAACATCAGACGCCGCAGTACCTTGGCCCAAGGAGCGACCCAGCTTAAGGAAAGGCTGTGCAGCGCCGCGGTATGGCAGTTACAAGCTGCTGGGATCGTTGCCGCTCAACGGCCGGATAAGCGTCGATTTCCGGCTGTCAACCGCCGACAAAACCAGTCACAATCAACGCATAAACGTTTATGCAACATGGGGGGAATATGTACAAAAAACTTCTGATCCGGCTGTTGCCGATAGCGATAGCCGCCTTCTTTCTGTTCGACGGTTCGCAAATGTTAAGTCTGGACAATATTAGCGAGCATCGGCAGGCTTTGATGGACTTTACCGACCGGCATTATTTGTTGATGCTGATCGCTTGCGCTATCGGTTACAGCCTGTCCACCGCGTTAAGCCTGCCGGGCGGTACGGTGTTGTCGCAGCTGCCTATATGGCTGAAACACAGGGCAAACGAGTGAGCGGAGAATAGGCATGAGAGGGTTAATCATCATGTTATTGGCGGTTTTAGCTATACCGGAGACGGCTGCCGAGCCTAAGCCGATGCTGGGCGAATTCAGCCGCAACCGGCTCGACGGTTGGGAGCGGCAAAGTTTTAAAGGCGAAACCCGCTATCAATTGCAAAACCTGGATGGTGTCGTGGTGCTTAAGGCTGACAGCCGCGCAGCGGGTTCCGGCTTGTTCAAGGAGCAGCGCATCGATCTGGAGCAAACGCCGTTTCTGAATTGGTCCTGGCGCGTTGCCAACCGTTTGAGCGGCTTGAACGAGCAAAGCAAGGCCGGAGACGATTATGCCGCCCGCATTTATGTGGTGATCAAGGGCGGTCTGGCGTTTTGGCAGACCAAAGCGATTAATTACGTCTGGGCGGGCGGCAGCGGAAAAGACAGTATCTGGCCCAACGCGTTTGCCGGCGATCATGCGATGATGCTGGCTTTGCGCGGCCCGGAAGCGGCGTTGAACCGCTGGTACAGCGAAAAGCGCAATGTCAGGGCCGACCTGCAAACACTGTTCGGCGAAGACCTGCGCATTATCGATGCGGTGGCGCTGATGACCGATACCGACAACAGCGGCAAGCAAGTTACCGCCTTTTACGGCGATATTTGGTTTTCCAGGGATTGACGATGCGTGTATACCCGCTCTCTTCGGCTGAGCTCAGGGCTAACGGGATGTTGAAATACCCGGCTGCGTTTTTAGGATCAAGCGCCTTGTTCAAAACAGGGCTAAGCCTTATACCCGCTGAAGAATCTCCAGCGCATTGCCGTCCGGGTCGCGGCAAAACAGCGCTTTTCGCCCTGATTTGCTCAGGGTGTAGGCAATGCCGTTTTGGTCCAGCGCCTCCCGAACCGGCTCCAGGTCCGGCACGCTTAAGGCGACATGCCGATCGCGTCCGCCGTGTTCGGGGCGTCCGGTTGTCGGGTCGGGATTTTCCAGCTCCAGTAAATGAATCTGTTGCGCGCCCAGTTGCAGCCACGCGCCGGGAAAGCCAAGATCGGGCCTGGCGGTTTGCTGCATGTCGAGAACATCGCAGTAAAACTTCAGCGATGCCGCCGTATCGGAAACAATCAGACTGGCATGATGCAGGGTGAAATTAAATTTTGACATTAAGCTTTCTTCCAAAGTGCGGACGAAAATCCAACTGCGATCGGCTCATTGCAGGTTTTTTACTTTTTCCAATACGTCCTGGGCATGGCCGTCGGGCGTGACGCCATACTCCACATCAACCAATGCGCCTTGTTTGTCGATGATGAACGTGGAGCGGAGAATGGCCATGCTTTTAACGCCGTTCTTTTCCCGTTCCCGCCATACGCCGTAGCTTTCGCAAAGTTCGCCATCGACATCGGCCAGCAAATCCACTTTCAGATCGAATTTTTTAATAAAATCCACATGGCTGGCGCAAGAATCCTTGCTCACACCGATAACCACGGTATCCGCCTTGGCAAATTCCCCGGCAAGCTGGGTGAACTGGTTGGCTTCTATGGTGCAGCCCGGCGTGTCGTCTTTGGGGTAAAAATACAAAACGACATTCTTTTTGCCTGCGTAATCGGACAAATTAACCGTTTCATCGAATTGATTTTTTGAGTTGAACAGCGGGGCTTGTTGGTGTTTTTCTAACATGGGAATCTCCTTCAGAGTTCGCGGATTGTTAAAGCCTGAAACCGCAGTGTAAGCGGATCAAAGATTCCCTGCAAGCCTCATAAAACCTGGGGATATGTGCGTTAATTAGCCTGGAGCGTGAAAAGACTCTTATTCACCACGAAGGACACGAAGAAATAAAACTTCGTGTCCTTCGTGCCTTCGTGGTGATAGTTTTAAACGTAATTAATGATGAATTACGATTATGCCTTATTCTCGCCGCCGAATAACTCCAGCAAACGCGGCAGGAAATTAGCCAGTTCCAGCGACATAATCGAGAAATCGACATCGAACCGCTCGGCTTCGGAAGCGGTATCAATATCGGCCACCTGATCCTGGATCAAATCAAGAAACTTCAGGCGCTTAACGGCCAGATTCTCGTCGATAATGAAAGCAATGCGGTCGGCCCAATTGACCGCCAGCTTGATGACTTCCTTGCCGGTATCCAGATGGTTCTTGATTTCCGGCAGGCTCAGGTCATGGCGTTTGCAACGGATGATGCCGCCTTCCTCTTCCGGCGCGCGCAACTCGCACTCGTCTTCGATGGTGATGTCGTCCGGCGGCTGATTGTTGACCAGCCATTCGGTCATGACTTTGACCGGCTTTTCGACGGTATTCAGCGGAACGGCCGGTAGCGAACCCAGGCATTTGCGCAAACTGCTTAGCAAATCCTCGGCTTTTTTGGCGGACGCCGCATCGACGATCAGCCAGCCGCCCTTGGGATCGATATAGGCGTAAGTCTTGTTCGAGAACGTGAAAGCTCTGGGCAGCAACTCAAAGATAAGCTCGTCCTTAATAGCCGTGCGTTCTTTTTTGGATAACTTGCGGCCTTGCTGTTCCTCGGTTTCAAGAATCTTTTCCTGCATCATTTCATTGACGACGGACGCAGGCAGCACTCGTTCTTCCTTTTTTCCGCACACCATCAAAAAGCCGTTCGCGCTGTGCACCAGCTGTTCGGACGATTTACCCAGCGGCGAGGTCCAGCCGAAAGTAAATTCTTCATGGCTGCCGCAGGGGCGGAACGCCATTTGTGCAAGTTTTTCTTCCAGCTCTGCCGGAGTCAACGTGAAATCTTCAGTAAGACGGAAAATGCTCAGATTTTTAAACCACATGTGCAACGGAACCCTTGTAAATAAAATGACTGCGTATTATCGCAAATTTGACGAGGTAAAAATAAAGTAAATTTCGGGCAAACGGGACAGGGGAATGTTTTAAAGGCGCTTTGGATTGTATATGTCTAAATGGTAAAGTTTACACAGGCATTATTAAATCAAGGAATTTAACAAGATGAGATTAAAAGAAAAAGAGGTTGAAGTCGGCTATTTATATTTGACCACTGTAAATCAATACCGTGCCGTACTCGCGATGAAAGGCGAATTTTTGATTTATGCTCCCAGTTCGGAAGGGGCTGCGCCATTAAATCTGAATTCTGCAAAAATGCCGTTTGAAAATCAGCCGTTTAAGAAATGCCAAATCGCTACCTTTGCCAAAAAGGATTATCAAGCGTTTGACTTCAACGGCACTGAAGCTGTCAAACATAAATTGAATGAATTACAGCTGGCGGAAGCAATAGTACAGTGTAATGCCAAGTCAGCTATTGCCGCACTGTTAGCAGAATAAAGCCGTTACAATAGAAAAAGTGATAACTCAATGCTGGGGTTACGCTTCAAAAAAACTGTCACTAAAAACATCTTCTTAGAATTTATGCCCATAAATAAAGGATTTGTACATCCACGATTACTTCGGGCAAGGCCATTCTTTCATGAGTGCAGCTTTAACAAGTGACTCGGCACTTGAACTCCATAATTCTGGATGCTCATTTAGGTATTTAGACACAACATTTGCAGCTTGATCCGAAGTGATATTTTGTGGGCAAAATAAACCCGACCCAATAGTTGCGTCAACAACACCCATTACATAATAAACATAAGCCCCGGCATCATAGAGCTCCGCATTGTCTATATCACCGCTTTTATAGGCGGTTGACTTGTCGTGAAGCTTCTGGCCATTTATAAAAGCATTGAAACCGGCGTTAGCTGAGATTGGCATCAGCATTGTAGCGATTAGGATTAACTTTGACGCTTTCATTTTTACACTCCATGAATTTTTTGTTACATCAGGACAGTTTATATCGATATAAACTGGATTACACGCGCAACTGATAATGACAGGATTCGGCCCAGGCTGTGTCAAAACACACAAAAAACCTTCAGAAATAGAAATTACTCCATTTACTTGTAAAAACAGGATTAACTATTAATGACTACCCCCACTTTGGAGTGTAATTCAAGCAAAAGTAGGTTGATTATTTCCACCGACATGGGTGATTTTACGTTTTGACACAGCCTGGGCCAAAACCGGTCGATTGATAATTCTACATCAACGGCAGGTGAAAGTTCGATAACGGTCATTTAACGTAAAGTTGAGGGGCGCGTCCCTCTCGACCGCCATGTCAGGCTTGATATGTGTGCTGTGCATTCATTTTTTGTCGTTGCTTTCCAGCAGTTTTTTTCGTTCAGCTTCGTACTCCTGATACGAGATGAATTTGTCAGCCGATTTTTGCTCTACCGAAGGGCGAACAATCGATTCCCTTGTCTTTAACCCTTCGTAGACGTTGCCATAGTAGCGTTCGCTAATGGCGCATCCCGCAAGAAGTCCGAGGTGGACGCATAAGACAATGGCTATTGCTGTACGCATGACGCCCTCCTATTTCGGACCAATGAGTTGATGGCGTTGTTCGGCATTACTCAAAAGAACTCTGAATAATGAAGCCGAAGTGAGGAGTCGGATTGCTTACAATGATCTGCTCCCCAGAGGACTTTTTAATTACATACCCATCAAATATTTTTTCCTGCCCGCCCTGCAAATTTCCATACACTTTGACTTTCTCACCAATGGAAAGATCGAGTTCTTTATTGTCTAAGAGCTTGGCTCTGACCTGGATTGAACCGGAATTATCCGCCAGGGTAAATCCACTTTCACCAAGTTGCGTGATATTTCCCTCGATTGTGCTTACCGGCGGCAAGGCCAAGTTTTTGATCGGTGTAGTGCCAGCACACCCGCTGATCATTAAAACAACTACAGCCAATAGAGACAGAAAGCTAGCTTTCATTGCGATTTCTCCTTTTTCATTGATATACCTAAGCGGACGCTTTGAAGCGTCAGCGTAAAAGCGGTCCGGTTGACCGATTGGTTAAATGCCGTACTCACGCTCAACCTTAGCCACCCGAACCCGAAAACTGGAATACCATTGCTGATGGCCAAGTCTCTGAGCCTCTTGATGCTCAACATTTTTCTTCCAGTTGGTTATTGCTTCAAGGCTTACCCAGTACGACACAGTAATACCTACGTTCTCTCTAGCTGACTCAATGCCCAGAAAGCCTGGTTGCTCTGACGCTAATTCCACCATTCGTTCAGCCATTTCAGAGTAACCATTGTCGCCCTCTGTGCGATAGCTGCTGAAGATCACCGCGTAGTATGGAGGTTCAGGTGTATTGGCAATCTCTGACATAACTTCCTCTAGGTATTTAACGTAGAAGTGAGCGGACCTGCGCGGCTTTTCGCGCAGGTCCGCTCAACTGCAGGGTTGGGCCTCACTCTTCGGGCAGCAACTGCGGGTTCCACACGACCTCCCATAGATGATGATCGGGGTCTTGAAAATAGCCGGAGTAACCACCCCAAAAAGTATTCTGCGCTGGCTTAACGATAACGGCGCCTGCGCTCTTCGCCTGCTCCATAACGGCATGGACTTCGGCGATGGACGAGACGTTGTGACCAATGGAGAGTTCGGTGGGGTTTGGAATGCCTATCGGAATCCCCGCATCGTGAGCTAGACTCTTGCGCGGCCAAATTGCGAGTTTCAAGCCTGGCTGCAGATCGAAGAAAGCGACCGCCCCATACTCGAACTCTTTGCCAATGATGCCTTGCGTTGGTAGGCTGAGGCCATCGCGGTAGAAAGATACCGCTCGTTCCAAGTCGTCAACGCAGAGGGTAATAACTGTAATGCGCGGTTTCATGGAATGGTTCCTTCGCTCTGTGAGGACATGATGGCTCGGTTGTGTGAAGCCCAACGTTGAAAATCACCGGCTGCCAATGGCAGTCAGGTGGATTGCCCTGTTGGACGAAGCCGCTACCGCGGAGAACACCCCGCTGAACAGCCCCCGATAAAACAATTAAAATTTAACCTCAAGCCCTCATCAGAGGGATCGTTTATCATCAAACAATGAGGTTG
>NZ_JAZGVT010000006.1:0-7129 GCF_036440755.1 Methylobacter sp. Wu8
AATTTAGGCAATTACCATGAAGAGCATGAAGACTTAAACCTTTCATGCCGCTTCATGTCCTTCATGGTTAAAAAATGAAAAATAAAACTTGCTCAAGTTATTTCATGCACGTTCCTTAACGCCTTGGGGTGAATGACGTTTTGCCGAGCGAATGTCTATTCGGGAAAACACCAAGCCGCCACGCCGTATAACGCAACCGCCAGAAAGATCAGCACAGTAAAGCCGAACTGCATTGCAATCAGGGTTGCCAGTATCGCGCTGATGACCGAGGCGCAGCCGTTAATGCCCCAGGCCCAAGGTATCAATGCCGGGGTTGTTTGGCTGATTTTAGCCAGCGCCATCGGAAACGGCATGCCCATGAAAAAACCCAGCGGCATTATCAAAATTATCGAATACAGGTAACGGTTTAGGGGCCCGGTTTTCAGCAAAAATCCGGCGATGGCCTCAAAGCCGAGGTTGTAGCCGATACTGAGCAAGGCGATAGCCGTCATCGGCAGCATAAACGCATATTTTTCCGGGCTGCGGGACAGATGGGGCGAGAAATAGCTGCCGGCGCCGGCGGATAACAAAAAGGTGCTCAGCATCACGGCAATGGCGTAAAGCGGATGATGCAGAACCAGGATGAATTTCTGGATAAAGGCGATTTCGATAAACAAGAAAGCCAATCCCAGGCAGAAGAAATACACCGGCATGTGTAGATGATTTTTTGAGCCTGGTTCGATGCCCAGCTTGGCTTTCCAAAGCCATAGCGGCAAGGCTATCAGCAACAGGCTGGCGAGTATCGCCTGCAACAACGCCGCGATTAACAACAAGTAGCCGCTTTCCAGCAAGAAGCTTCCGCCGCTGCGCAATAACGGCAAAATCTCGGGCAAGGTGCGCCATTTAAAAAAATGGAACAAATAGGGCTTATCGTCGGTCGCAGGTTCGATGTTGAATTTGTAGGCATCGATAAACGCCGGGCTGTTATCGCCCAATAAAGCCGCCGCGGCTTGGTACAGATAAGGCTGTTGCTGGATGTTGAAGCGATTGACTTCCCCCTCCGATATGCCGGGATAATAAACCGGGTCGAAGCTGCGTTCGTCGCAGAACTGTTTTAACCGGGCGATTTCATCGGCGGAAAGTGCGCCGTTTTTGGCGATTAAGGTGCTGGTTTGCCAGCCGCGTATCATGATTATCTGCCGGCCGGGTTCGCGGACGCCGGTCTTTTTAAACGCGTTAATGACCGTAGCCAACAGTTTGGGTTCATCGCGCGGCGGAATTTTAATCCAGCGGGTAATGCTCAGATAACCGTCCGGGCTTACATGATGCAGGTATTCCTCAATGGCCTGTTCGGTGTAAAGGTAGTTTTCGGCCATTGAATACAGGCCCGCCGCCGATGCGCCGAACGCATCCAGCAAGGAAAGATTGATCAGGTCATAGGTTTTATCGCTTGCTGCAAGGTAGCCGCGGGCTTCACCAATATGGATATTGATAGAGTCGCCGAAATAAACATCGCCTGCAAAAGCGGCATATTTGCGTTGAATCAGGTCGATGACCAGCGGGTTCAGTTCAACGGCGTCAATATGCTTAATGGCGTGATAGTCGGCCTGTAAAATATCGCTGCCGGTGCCTGCGCCGAGGATCAGGATGCCGGTTAATTGTTTCAGGTGATAGGGCAGGGCCGATGTGGTTTGATCCAGATAGCCTAGCGTTTCCGGGTTGCCGTCATAACGGGTGATGGCGCTCATATTGTCCGCATCGGTGAATACGGCTAGCTGTTCCGGCGGCTCTGTCGCGGCATTAAGGCTTAAGCCGGGCGCATGACGTAGCGGGGTAAGATCGCTCTTTACTATGCTGATCGAACCCAGCGGGCTGGAATACCGGTCTATGATTTTTGTGCCGGGAACGTGCAGCAGTTGGTTCAGGCTTTTATACGGTGAGACTTTCAACGTCATCCATCCGGTCGGGATGAAAATAACCGCCAGAGCGATGATAAGGGACATCGTGGTCCAGTGTTTTGAAGCGCGAAAGGTATAGCTCGACACCAGCAGGGCTGCGAGTATTCCCGATAAGGTCAATACGGTTAATATTTGTTCGGGAAACAGGATGAACAGCAGAAAAATAACGCCCACGCTGCCCAGGCCCGCGCCAAACAGGTCGGACGCATAGATTGAGGATACCTGGTTTTTATACTGGTAAAGGGACAAACCGACGACATTGGCCGCGAAAAAGAAAGGCAAGGCCAGAATCAGGTAGATACCGCACAAATACAACAATTGCACGGACGTCCATAGTATTTCCGCCGGATTAAACGGGATTTGCTGGGCCAGCAAAAAACAGGCGGGAACCGATAGGCTGAACAGCAACATATTGGTCATGATCGCAACCGGGAACAGCGGCGCCAACCGGTCGCGGTTCAGCGCCAGGAACACGCCGCTGACGCCATAGCCCAACAGCGCCAGACTGATCAGCATGTAAGCAAAGTGATGCCATTGGATAATCGAAAACAGGCGCATCAATAAAACTTCGTAGGCCAGGGCAGAGGCCGAGATAATCGTGACAGCGGCCAACAGCGACAAGCGCGGCTTCATCATCAATTCTCCGTTAGTGCTTGCCGGTTAACGGGACAAAACTGACCGGAAGGATTTGGCGTGTGGTGACTTTTTCGTCAGTATCTTTACTTACCAAAACCAGGTATTGCGTCATGAACGGCGCGCCGACCGGTATGATCATCCGACCGCCGGGTTTTAGCTGTTTGATCAGCGGCGGCGGTATGTGGCTCGCAACGGCGGTAACCACTATGCCGTTAAAAGGGGCGGCTTCCTCCCAACCGTAATAGCCGTCGCCGGTTCGGGTATGAACGGCGTCGTAACCTGCCCGTTTAAGGTTAGTAGCCGCCTGCTTCGCCAGCGGTTCGACAATTTCTATGCTGTAGACGCTATCGGCCAGCTCGGCGAGAATGGCCGCCTGATAGCCCGAGCCGGTGCCTATTTCCAGAGTCCGGTCGGTTTTTTTCAGCTTAAGCAGGTCGGTCATGACCGCGACGATATAAGGCTGGGAAATGGTTTGTCCGTAACCGATAGGGAGCGGCCGGTTTTGGTAGGCGTAGGGTCGTTGATCATCGGGGACGAATTCATGTCTCGGCACCTTGCGCAAGGCATCGAGAACCCGGTCATCGAGCGCTTCCTGGTTCAGGAAGTCGCGGGTTCTCAGCACATCGTACTTGATGATGTCCACCAAGGTGTGGCGCTGCTGCCGAAACATATCTTCAGCGATGACATGGCTGGAAAACAGCAGCAAAATAATGCCGATGACCACCAGCCAAAAAATAAGGTGTTTTACTCTTTTCATGTTCACAACCTCCTGATTTTATCGGGTAATAATCGGCTGTAGAGCGTGGAGTTTAAATCAATGAAAAGCTGTTTGTCTGTAGGTCTTTTCTACAATTGCCAGCCGGTCGGGATAGGTTTATTGTGGGTGAGCAGACGCGGATTTGTGGGGCGGATTTATGCCCTTTGATACGCCGCTAGTTCTCAAGCTTGGGAGACTGTGAAAGTATTATCTAAATTAGGCGAAAAACATTTTTCACCACGAAGGCACGAAGGACACGAAGTTTTCAATGTATTGAGTTAAAACGATTGTTTTTCTTCGTACCCTTCGTGGTGAATTCTTTAATTTTTTCTAAAAACGAATATTTTCACAGCCTTTTGGGAGGCGGCAAATTTTACCTATGAGGTGATCGATGGACTCAACTAAACAGCTTGCTTTTATCCGTTTAATTGTTTTAGTTTTCAGCGTCTTTTTTACCGCAGCCATTCTGGCTGAAGGACAGCAAACCATGACCTTGATCCTCAAGTCACCGGACTTCGCCGATCAGGGCGAAATCCCCAAAACATTGACCTGCGACGGCAATGACAGCTCGCCTGCTTTAAGCTGGTCGGGACTTCCGCAAAACACCAAAAGTCTGGTGTTAATCGTTGACGACCCCGATGCGCCGGATCCCGCCAAGCCCAAAATGACTTGGGTGCACTGGGTGCTCTATAACATTCCGCCGACTGCTGCAGAATTGCCGCGAGCCGTTGCACCCGGCGACTTGCCCGCAGGCACCCGGCAAGGCAAAAACGACTGGAAACAGACGGGTTATCGCGGCCCCTGTCCGCCTATCGGCCGGCATCGGTATTTTCATAAGCTTTACGCATTGGATATTGAATTGCCGGATCTGCATCAGCCCGATAAAGCCCAGATTGAGAAAGCGATGGCGGGGCATATTGCCGGGCAGGCGGAACTGGTTGGAACTTACCGGAGGCAGTAACTGATAAAGTCATGGGGCGCATTATGCCGATTCCGCTGGTGCGTCGTTTTGATGATGAACACTGGATATCGCTACTCAGTTATCCAGATTGTTTGCCTCGGTATTCGTTACCAACAGCCGGTTAACCTGTTCAATATCATCCTGACTAAGACTGCTGGCCGCTTGTTTTAACTTGATACCGTTGATCAGGTAATCATAACGGGTACGTGCAAAATCCCGTTTTGCCCGGTATAAATTTCTTTGTTCGTTCAACACCTCAATCATGGTTCGGGTGCCTACGCCAAAGCCCGCTTCAGTCGCCTCCAGGGCGCTGGTTGCCGATATTACCGCGGCTTTTAGGGCGGCTACACGGCTGATGGCGGTCATGATGCCCCGGTAAGCGTCTTTCACCTGGCGTTTTACTGCGCGCTTTTTGGCAACCAAATCCTCTTTTGCGGCTTGGTATTCAAAGCCGGCTTGGCGGGTTCTGGAATTGACTGCGCCGCCTTCAAACAACGGCACATTCAGTTGCACACCGATACTCTGGGTGTCGCCCCGAGCGCCAAAGCTGCTGGTATTGTCGGATGCGCCGTAAGAGCCGATCAAATCCAGGCGGGGCAGGTGGCCGCTACGTTGCAAGTCTATGGCTTTGCGCGACACTTCGGCTTGATTGAATGCCGAGATGATGCTGAAGTTATTGAGTTCGGCCAGATCGCTCCATGCCGAAATATCCGGCGGATCCGGTTTGACTAAGGGCAGTTGTTCGCCCAGCGCATTGAGCGAAGCATCGTTTTCGCCGATGATTTCCCTTAATGCTTCTTTTTGATTATCCAGATTGTTGGCGGCTTCAATTTCATTAGCGTTGGCTTGGTCGAAACCGGCCTGCGCCTCGTTAACATCGGTTATTGCAATAATGCCAACATTAAATCGTTGCTGAGCCTGTTCCAGTTGCCGGGCGATAGCCTGTTTTTCCGCCGAGGCAAATTGCAGGTTGTCCTGAGCATACAGCACATTGAAATAGGCTTCGGTCGTTTTAACCATCAGGTTTTGTAATTCGGCCAGATACGTCGCTTCAGCCTGAGCGATTTGATTGTCGGACTGGCTTAATTGTATCCAGTGTTCCCAGTGGAACAACGGTTGGGTCATGTTGAGATTAAAAGTGTTGTTCCAGAATTCCTGGTTGACGGCAGCGCCTTGATAAGTATTGGTTTTCAGGTTATGCAGCCACTGCCTTTGGCTGGCGCCGGCGGCCGATATGTTAGGCAGAAACCGTGCAATGCTTTGGTCTTTTGATTCGCTGACGGCAGATTGTTTGGCTTGGGCTTGCTTTAAAACCGGCGCATTTTGCAAGGCAAGCTCATAGGTTTCTGACAGATTTTGAGCATGCAGGGGTGAAATGCCTGTCAACAGGCTGAAAATAATGACTGAGAGTTTTACTTGTGGCTTCATGTGTGAAATCAAAAATCATTTAAATGGCGGGTTCAATAGATGTCTGACTTCCGAGCAAAACCGCGAAATAGAACAATACCTTAAAGAATCAGTAGCGTAATGTGATAGGGCGGTAAGGATTTGTTGGTCGGGGTGCCAAGTCTGATGCCGGACATAATTACAGACAACAAAATATTAATATACCGTGTGATTTTCTTTAAATACGCGGTCAATAATACCGGCCAAAACTGTTGCCTCCGCTTTTAATGTAAGCAAAGGCTTATATTTAAATAATCTATGGCTTGCATACATCGATTTGGGTTTGCGCTACATTAGCTACCACTGTGAGCTCTTTCTGTTTTGATGAGCTGCTTAGTCCGTCATGTAGTCCATATTGCACCGATAAAGAAGCGTGATTACAGGTCGGAAACTGTTTTGTTAGGAGTAAAAAATTAAGTCATGTCCCGTTTTACAGGCGTTTATATTACCATCAATATTGCTATCAATGTCATCATCACCTTTCCTTGCAAAGCTGAATTTGCTAATTCTCAAATAGGTGGGACTTCGAGATATGAGTTCCAAGGTATGCGGAAGCAGCTATTCGGCTCAGTTGCCAAATACGTTCAGGGCTTAAAAATCCTAGTGGCAGCGCCATGTATTTTGGGAGAATATTCCACGAAATTTTTAACGATATACTTCAATTTATGGCGGTTGGAGGATGCCTGTATTGATGAAAACAATCACATGACATATTGGAACTGATGTTATGAAACACGATATGTCGATTATTCTTGCTGTCGCTATGCTGTTGGGCGCCTGTGCTGTGCCTATTGCTACGGTTCCTGATGCCAAAGAACAGGTGCGTTTATCCGCCAGAATGGTAAATCTGAGTTCGGCTGTAGATTCCTATTTTTCTGACCTGGCAGAAGCCCCCATCGATAGTGATATTGCTATTTTGCAAAACGCTACCCGCAATGATCCGCAGTTGCTGGCGCAGGAGTTCAATGCTTATGTGTTGAAAGTGCAGTTTCAAAATCCATACGCAGTATTGTTATTGTGCAGTAAAGACGGTAAACGGGCGATCATGGAAGATGCCGGTTGCTCGGCTAGCTTGGATCGACAGGTAACTGACGCTGTGCCTTGTGAGTTTACTTTGCATGTTCGCCAGAACTGTCAAGTGGAGGGAGCGGGTCCGCAGTAAAACGGTTTAAAACATATACAGGCTATTAATTGATTTATAGCGTGCGGGGCAATTTGACTGTGCGCTTGTCGATTAGAGGCAAATAACAAGAACTTTGTTATTTTTTGTAACCTTAGATTCAACTCATAAGTGCAATCGGCACTAATCGGAAAAGAAAAAGGTTAGCTGATATAGTTTCACGCTTTTTTCAATCCGACCAAAGACGAGAAAGCGCATGAGAAACTATAAAC
>NZ_JAZGVT010000062.1:0-117739 GCF_036440755.1 Methylobacter sp. Wu8
GTTTATAGTTTCTCATGCGCTTTCTCGTCTTTGGTCGGATTGAAAAAAGCGTGAAACTATATCAGTTAACCTTTTTCTTTTCCGATTAGTGCCGATTGCACTTATGAGTTGAATCTAAGCTATTTGGCTACGCAACGGCATGTATCCAGCTCTACCCAAAATCAAGCGTTGTCGGCGATTTTGTTTTTGTACCGCGAGGTATTGGCTGTGGATTTATCGTGGCTGGATAATTTTGAGCGCTCGAAAAAGCCCCGGCGTTTGCCTGTGGTGCTCACGATTCAGGAAATACAGGCTCTGTTGCATGAGGCTTCCGGTGCGCCTGAGCCGATTTGTTTGATCATTAAGTTATTGTACGGCACCGGTATGCGGTTGATGGAGGCGGTGCGGTTACGGGTGAAAGATGTTGATCTGGAACGCAAGGAAGTTATTGTGCGTGACGGTAAGGGCGGTAAGGATCGGGTGACTATGTTGCCGGAAAGCCTGGTGGAATCGATGCGCACTCAGCTTGCGTTGCGCCGGGTCTGGCACGAGCAGGATGTTGTTTTGGGTAAGGTCGATGTGTGGTTGCCGGATGCGCTGGCGATCAAGTATCCTAACGCTTCAAAAGAATGGGGTTGGCAATATGTGTTTGCCGCCAAAAATTATTCAGTCGATCCACGCAGAAAATCGGAACGCCGTCATCATGTTGAAGAAAAACAGGTGCAACGCTATGTCAAACTGGCTGCTCAAACGGCAGGCATCGCCAAGCCGACGAGCCCGCATACTTTACGGCACAGCTTTGCGACGCATATCTTGCAGTCGGGTTACGACATTCGTACTGTACAAGAATTGCTGGGGCATAGCGATGTCGCCACGACCATGATTTATACCCACGTGTTAAACAAAGGCGGCAAAGGCGTGGTGAGTCCGCTGGATCGGTTGTAGCGTACATCGAAAGAATTTCCTCACCCTAGCCCTCTCCCTCTCCAGCAGGAGAGGGAACAATAGCGCCGAATTTGAGTATGGTATGCCGTTAAAGTTAAGCGGTTATCGGTAAGGATATGGTCAGTAATAACTTCCCGATATTGAACGGATGAAATTTTTCCGTTCGCCCTGAGCCCTTCGGCTACGCTCAGGAGAGCCTTGTCGAAGCCTGTCATGAGCTTGTCGAATGGGGTGGGCGGAAAAATTTCGCCCTACCGCGTCAAGCCGATCATGCTTCGACAAGGCCTTTAGTCCTGAGCGTAGCCGAAGGGTCAGCACGAACGGCTTGACGACCGGAAATAGTGATTTCGGGAAGTTATTTTTAACCAAATCCTAAGTTATTTACCGTTAGTAGTGTCCAGTCGCTTTACAACCCCGATTCCCAGCAACAAAACCAAGGCCCCCCACAATAAACCCGGCACCAGCCAAAACCAGTTCTGGTAAAAAGTGGCGGGCGGGTTTTTCAGGTAAGGCACTTCGTATAAGCCTGTCCAAGCTTGGTGTATCGGCGAACGTTCCAGGATTTCTCCCGATGCCAGCGATACCGTGGATATGCCGGTATTGGTGACGCGCAATACCGGGCGGCGGAACTCCACGCCGCGGGCCAGGGTCATGTACATGTGTTGGTAGGGTTCCTGCCATGCGCCGTACCAGGAATCATTGGTCGCATTGACGATGAACTGCGCGCCGAGTTCCGCCAGCGAGCGGGTAAATCCGGGGAACAGGCTTTCGTAGCAGATTTGCGCGCCCATTTTATAGCCGTTCCAGCGCAGTAATTCGGTCGGGCCGTGGCCTCGTGCGAAATGTCCGGTGGGCGGCAGCCATTTGCGGATTTCCGGGAAAATCTGTTCGCCGGGGATGTATTCGCCGAAAGCCAGCAGGATCGATTTGCTGTAATGCGGCGGCACGATCTGACCGTCCTTGTTCAACACGAACAGGGAATTGGTAATCAGCCGGGATTTTTCATCGATGCTGTAGGCGCCGGTAATCAGCGGCAGTTGCCGGTCTTGGAGAAATTGCGCCAGCGCTACCGGGTAGTCGTCGGATTTAAAACGTTCGCCCAGCAATGCCGGGAATGCGGTTTCAGGCCACATCGCGAAGTCGATTTTGGCGTCTTGGTGAGCGCTGAGCGCGTTATCGGTCAGCGTGGTATAGCGGGTGAAGATTTCTTTGCCGTAGCCTTTGCCTAATTCTGCGGCCAGTTTTTCCGCGTTATCGATATAGGCTTGAATCAGTAGGACTTTAAACGACGCATCCGGTTGCGGCAGTCTGTTTTTAAGCCACAGGCCGCCGACATTCAGCAGCATAAAACCGGTAACGACGGCCGCCAGGATGATTTTCCCGGCGCTTTGTTTGCGCTTTTCCCAAGCGATATAAAGCGGCAGGTTGCACAGCAGGGTAGCGGCGCTGAGTCCGCTAAAACCGATCACTTCCGCCCAATGGTAAACGGGGATGTTTGATCCATACCAGGAGTAGCCGAAGTTCCAGTCGAACAGGGTCAGCGAGTAGGCTTCGCAAAGAATGGTGATCAGCGCCATCAGCCATAACGATAGCCGCTTTGACCAGTTGAATTTTTGCTGGCCCCAAAACCACAGTATGCCGGCCAGCGGTACGAACAAGTGGGCTATCAAGCCGTAGACCACCATGCCGACGGCCGCTACCGGCCAGTCCAGATGGGCGAACTCATGCAGCAGGTAAGTGACCCAGTTAAAGCCGATCAGCGTGAAAACGAAGGAGGTGATCAAGCCGCCGAGAAAAACGTTTTTTAGGCTGGTTTGCCGATTCCAGAAAATCCATAATGGAACGAAACAGAATAAAGATGCCCAGGGCGGGAAGGGGATGTAACTGGTGCCGATCAGGATGCCGGACAGGATGGGCGGTAGCCAGTATTTAATGTTGCCGGGGGTAATGCTGTTCATGGTGTTAAAGGTCGTGATGTGATTATGCGGGAGTTACGCTAGTTCCCAAGCTCCGGCTTGGGAATTCGAGAGACGAAGCTCTAGCTTCGCGAGACGGGAAGCTAGAGCTTCCAAGACTGGGTTCCCAAGCTTGGAGCTTGGGAACCAGCACAAAACCAGACCAAACCAGCAATTTTCCTGGGGTCGTTATATTTTTCCGCCTACTCTGCATCCCGCACCGCTGGAGCGGTACTGGATGCGTTTCCACGCCGGAGCATGGGAACGATAAATATGTATACCTTAGCTGCCATGAATCTCCGCATGTAACGCGCGGTATTCGTCGGTCAATTTATGATTGGGGACAAAATGCACCAGCGGTTTCGATTCGGTGTGCGATTCCCTGACCTTGACCGATGGCGAGATCATTGCGGCCAGCACCGGCAGTCCTTCGGCAATTAGCTCTTCGACTATCTGGCGGGGCATATTGGCTTGTTTTTGGTATTGGTTGACGATGATGCCTTCAACTTCAAGATTGTGATTATGGTCGGCTTTGACTTCAGCGACCACCTGCATTAGTGAATACAAGGCTTCCCTGGCAAAGGTGTCGCAATCGAAAGGGATCAGGCATTTGCCGGCTGCGATTAACGCGGACTGGCTGTAAAAGTTCAGGATAGGCGGGGTGTCCATATAGATTTCATCGAAACCTTCGAGCTTTTCCAGCGCCTCTTTCAATTTGAAGATTTTCATCCGCGATTCCAATCGGCTTTGCAACGGTTCAAGCTCGGGGTGGGATGGAATGACGAACAAATTGGGGAACGGGGTCTCATGTATCGCGCTTTCCAGGCCGGAACCGGACGAACCGCCGCCAAACAGGGACAGGCTCAGCGTATCTTTGAAGAAGTGAGCAATCGTCTTGTCGCTATCGCTGACTTTTTCGCCGAGCAGGTATTGCGTTGAATTGCCCTGAACATCGAGGTCGATGACTAAGGTACGCTTACCTTCAACGGCACTGATGGCGGCTAAATTGCACGTAATAGTCGATTTGCCGACGCCGCCTTTCTGGTTGAAAATGACTCTGCGCATGTTATCCCCGTTAAATCAAATAGTTGAAAGCCGCATTATAAGCCTTGGACCGCTAATATCAAATACGGATAAAGGTTTTGCCGTGGCATTGCGGGCATTCGGGGATTTCGCTCGGTGTTTTGAACGCAATTTCCTTGCCGCAGTCGTCGCAGATAAAAGTTCCCGGCACGGTAATGTCGCCGCTGTGATAGGTGTGCGCTTTCGCTAATTGTTCAATTTTCGCCAGTTCCAGGCGGGTTTTATCGGCAAGGCTTAAAAAGGCGTCCAGCGTGAAGTTTTCAATCAACTCAATATCGAATTTAAACCATTCGGATAAAGACTCCTTGTCTTCCTCAGCAGACAAACCATGCGCCGCATGCTCGATGTCGCGTTTAACAAACTCTGAAACCCTGTCCAATTCCTCACTGGTCAAATCACTGTCTTTTCCGGTTTTTTCTTTTGATATTTCCAGCGCTTCGGCAAACGAATGCAGCGTATCTTCCATGGTTTCATGGAGATGCTTCATAAAATCGGTATAGGCGGTGACAAGTTTGTTTTTATTCATAAGGGTTGGGCTCCTGAAAATGGCGCTTTAGATTTAAGCAACTGTACGGTATTCTAACGCTTTTGACTGGTAAAAGACGAGAAGGATGCAAGAAAATTATAAGCCGTTGGCAATCGAGCAAGAAGTACAGGCCGCCTGGGACGCTTCGGGCGTGTTTAATGTGTCTGAATCGTCAACACAAGATAAATACTATTGTTTGTCCATGTTCCCTTACCCCAGCGGCAAGCTGCACATGGGGCATGTCCGCAACTACACGATCGGCGACGTGATCAGCCGCTACCAGCGCATGTTGGGCAAGAATGTGATGCAGCCTATGGGCTGGGACGCGTTCGGCTTGCCGGCGGAAAATGCCGCGATGCAGCACGGCGTACATCCGGCCGACTGGACCTACAGTAACATCGACTATATGCGCGACCAGCTCAAGCGGCTGGGTTTCGGCTATGACTGGAAGCGCGAACTGGCCACCTGCAATCCGCATTATTATAAGTGGGAGCAATGGTTTTTCCTGAAGCTGCTGGAAAAAGGCCTGGTTTACAAAAAAACCGCGCCGGTCAACTGGTGCCCGCATGACATGACCGTTTTGGCCAACGAGCAGGTTATCGACGGTTGCTGCTGGCGTTGCGACACGCAAGTCGAACGCAAGGAAATCGCCCAGTGGTTCTTAAAAATCACCGCCTACGCGGATGAACTGCTCGCCTCGCTGGAAACGCTGGACGGCTGGCCGGAACAGGTTAAAACCATGCAGGCCAACTGGATAGGCCGCTCCGAAGGCGTGGAGATGAATTTCCAGGTTCCTGGTTCGGATCAGCCTTTGAGCATCTACACCACGCGCCCCGATACCTTGATGGGCGTGACCTATCTGGCCGTGGCGGCGGAACATCCGCTGGCGCTGAAAGCCGCGGAAACCAATGCTGAAATCAGCGCATTTATCGATGACTGCAAGATGATGGAAACTTCGGAAGCGGCCATGGAAACCATGGAAAAGCGCGGTATCGATTCCGGCATCAAGGCGCTGCATCCGATCACCGGCGAACAAGTTCCGGTCTGGATCGCCAATTTCGTGTTGATGGGTTACGGCACCGGCGCGGTGATGTCCGTTCCTGCTCATGATCAACGCGATTTTGAGTTTGCTCTTAAGTACGGCATTGCTATCAAACAGGTGATTTTTGCCAAAGACGGCGGAGACGATGATTGTTCGGAGCAGGCTTACACGGTAAAAGGCGTGTTAAAGAATTCGGGCGCATTTGACGGGTTAACGTCTGAACAAGCTTTTGCAGCCATTTCCGAAACGCTGGAAAAAGACCAAAAAGGCCAGCGCAAAACCAATTTCAGGTTGCGCGACTGGGGCGTTTCCCGTCAGCGTTACTGGGGCGCGCCGATCCCGGTCATTTATTGCGACGACTGCGGCACGGTTCCGGTTCCCGAGCGGGATTTGCCGGTCGAGCTGCCCAGGGATGTCGTGCTGGACGGTTCGCAATCGCCTTTGGTCGCTCATCCGACTTTCTCCCATACGACTTGTCCGACTTGCGGCACGGCGGCGCGCCGGGAAACCGATACCTTCGATACCTTTATGGAATCGTCCTGGTATTTTGCGCGGTTCGCCGGTAATAACCCGGACAGCATGCTCGATCAAAGCGCCAAATACTGGCTGCCGGTCGATCATTATATCGGCGGCATCGAACACGCTATCTTGCATTTGTTGTATGCGCGGTTTTACACCAAGCTGATGCGCGATGAAGGTTTGCTGATTTGCGACGAGCCGTTTAAAAGGTTGCTGACCCAAGGCATGGTGCTCAAAGACGGCAGCAAAATGTCCAAATCCAAGGGCAACACGGTTGATCCGCAAGGCCTGATCGATCAATACGGCGCGGATACCGTGCGTCTGTTCATCATGTTTGCAGCGCCGCCGGAGCAATCGCTGGAATGGTCCGACAGCGGCGTGGAAGGCGCGTTCCGTTTCCTGAAACGGCTCTGGAAACAGGCTTACCAGCATTGCGATGCCGGTGGTTCTAAAGCGCCGCTGGATAAGCAGGCGTTAACCGCAGAGCAACAGGCGGTGCGCCGCCAGCTCCATCTGGCTATCCAGAAAGCAACCGACGATTTCGGCAGGCGCTATACCTTTAATACCGTGATTGCCGCAAACATGGAGCTGATCAACACCTTGTCAAAGTTTGTCGATGATTCGGACAACGGCAAGGCGATCAGGCAGGAGGTGTTGGAAGCCATTGTGCTGATGTTGTCGCCGATAGTGCCGCATATCTGCCATCAACTGTGGCTGGATCTGGGCCATCAGCAGGCGGTGGTCGGCGCGTCATGGCCCGAGGTCGATGCAACGGCATTGGAACAGGACGCCCTGGAGTTGGTGCTACAGGTGAACGGCAAGTTGCGCAGTAAGATGTCGGTATCAATCAACGCATCTAAAGACGAAATAGAGGCAATGGCGCTGAGTGACGAACATGTGATGCGCTTTATTGAAGGCCTGCCGATCAAAAAGGTGATAATTGTGCCGAAAAAATTGGTCAATATTGTTGTTTAGGTGAAAGACGAAAGACGAAAGACGAAGGGCGAAGGGCGAAGGGCGAAAAAAAGCTTGCATTTGGATTTAAGGAGCGCTGCAATTTTTAGCCTTTAGCCTTTAGCCTTTAGCCTTTAGCCTTTAGCCTTTAGCCTTTAGCCTTTTTGTCACCCATGTTCTATTCATTAGGGAGAAAAGTGTGTTAATAAAAAAAGCAGCCATCTTTGTTATGGCTTTGTTATTGAGCGCTTGCGGGTATCATTTGCGGGGCGCTATTCAATTGCCTGAAAATATGAAAAGTATTTATGTCGAGGGCGGGTCCGGGGCTCTGCTCGAACAATTCAAACAGGTTATGAAGGCGTCTTCTGCCCAGCTTTCAAATTCTCGTGCGGGGGCGGGTATTGTTATCAAGATATTTAACGAGGACTTTAACCGGCGCGTGTTGTCGCTGAGTGCCAGAGGCAAGTCCAACGAGTTTGAACTCAATTACCGGCTGGACTATGAATTCGCCAATGCGAAGGATGTCACGTTGATGGAGAGGCAGTCGGTTGAAATCAAACGCGACTATTACAACGATCAGCAATATATTATTGCCAAAGATAATGAAGAAACCGGGATACGCAACGAAATGTACCAGCAGGCGGTGCAGACCATCGTCAATCGCGCCAGGGTGGTATTAGAGTCAGGCGCGAAATAATATGCGGCTCAAGCCTGAGCAAATGGCTGCGGCGTTGCAAAAGGATTTGGCGCCGGTTTATTTTATTAGCGGCGATGAACCGTTGCAGCTTGGCGAGTTGGCGGATGCGATCAGGGCGGCGGCACGAAAAGCCGGTTATGACAGTCGCGACGTTCTGGTTGCCGACGCCGGGTTTTCATGGAATGAATTAACGGAGTCGGCAGGTTCATTATCTATTTTTGCCGATAAAAAGATTATTGATTTAAGGCTGCCCGCCGGTACGCCGGGTACTGACGGTGCGAAAGTTCTGATCGACTACTGTGAGCGCGTGCCGGAGGATACGCTGCTGCTGATTACCGCAGCAAAACTGGCCGGCGCCTCCTTAAAATCGCGCTGGTTTCAGGCTTTGGATAAGGTTGGCTGCGTTATTCAGGTCTGGCCGTTAGAGGGACAGGATTTAATCCGCTGGTTGCAGCAAAGAATGCAGCGGCGCGGGTTACAGGCGGAAATGGAAGGGATAAAGATATTGGCTTCCAGGATTGAAGGCAATCTGCTGGCCGCCGCCCAGGAAATAGAAAAACTTTATGTATTATACGGCGCCGGACAGTTAAGCAATCAGCAGATTTTTGATGTGGTGGCCGACAGCTCCAGGTTTGACGTGTTTAAGCTGATGGATGGCGTACTGGCGGCCAGGGTAGGTAGAATCTTAAAGATATTGTCCGGTTTGCGTTCGGAAGGCATCGCGGCCCCTGTGGTGTTATGGGCTGTGACGCGTGAAGCTAGGGCGTTGATCAGGATTAAGCAGGCGTTGGCTCAGGGGCAAAACAGAGCGCTGGTTTTTAAAAACAATCAAATTTGGGACAAGCGCCAGCAGCTGGTTAGTGACGCATTGAGCAGGTTGACGGATGGCGATCTCAACAGTATTTTAGTCTTGAGTGCAAAAGCTGATCGGCAGATTAAAGGCCGGCAGCAAGGCGAACCCTGGGAAACGCTGCTGGATATTTGCTTGATGTTTGGGCTAAAGGCTAAAGGCTAAAGGCTAAAGGCTAAAGGCTAAAGGCTAAAGGCTAAAGGCTAAAAATTTGAAATACTCCTAAACTTAAATGCAAGCTTTTTTCGCCCTTCGTCTTTTGTTTTTCTTCTCTTACGGCAAATACAATTTAAACCTAGCTCCGCCGAACTGACTATTATTGTCGGTTACAATAAATCCGTGCTTATCGTCTTTGACATGTAATTGTGCAATGGTCTCGGTAAAAAACAAGCCCAGTCCGGTATTGCCGGTAGCCAGATCAACCTGGTGGAGTTGTTTATAGTCGGGCGACATCAGGTTTTCCGGATAGCCTTTGCCGTCGTCTTCAATACAAAAAACAATATAATCATCTTCTTCTGAGGCGGAAATCAGAACCTTGCTTTTGCAATAGCGCTGTGCGTTATTGACCAGCGTGCAGAGGGCGTTGCTGATCATCGCGCTGTCGCAATAACAAAACAGGTCGCCGTGGCATTCGGTAATGAGTTGAACATTGCCCAAAGATAATAAGGTGGATTGCTGGGCGACAATGTCCTCCAATATATCGGCGGCGCTATGCTCGTCTACACTTAGGCTGAATTGGGATAAATCAATTTTATAAAGTGTCAGTAACTGCATGAGGCTATTGTTCATGCGGTTGGTTTCAAATTCCAGTTGTCTGAATTCCGTGGGTTTTGGGTCCTGATAGATGTTTTCAAGCTGACCGACCAGAGCTCGAAGAGCTGTCAATGAATTCTTTATGTCATGCACTGAAGAGGCCAGAATGGCGGGAAAACCGATTGAAAGCATATGGGTATTAGACATTTTGGCGGCTTATTGGTTAGATTTATTTTGAATAGTGTCCAGTTCTACTTGAAGGCCACCGATTTGATTGTGAGGTATGCCTATCTGAACGCCTTTATTGATATAGGTTTGAGCGCTGATGATTTTTTCCGGGTCGGGTTTAGATGTTTTAAGATCGTGAATAATGATTTTTATCAGGTTTAACAGGACCGTCTGGTTGCTAGGCATTTTGGCAATCGCTTGTTTAAAAACCTCTAGGGCGCCTTTAACGTTACCTTCCTGGAACAAGCTGACGCCTCTATTGTTGATGTCGACCAATTCTTTCTTTATCTGCCGAATCAGTGTTTCTGCGTAGTTTTCGCCGATAATGGCGTCGCATAGGGTTACAATGTCTTTGATAAAAAGCTTGTCATCAATATTGGTTTTAACCAAATCGTTAAGAATTTCATCGCAAGTTTCGTTGTTTCCATTCAGATAAAAAGTTTTTGCCATTTCCAGGCGAAGCTCGCGGGAAATCTGTTTGTTAAACTGTTGGTTCAGTTTCACTGTTTTTTCGTGGGCCTGTTGGGCCAGTGCTTTGTTGCCTTTTGCCTGATGAATTTCGGTTTCCAGCAGGGAAGCTCTAAGTTTTGCTTCAGGATCATTGTGAAACTGCTGATTCAGTTCGTACAGTATTTTCAGCGCCTCGTCGGATGCGTTGCTTTTTAAGTAAACGTTGGCCAATCCTGAATAGTCGCCGGATGACCGGTGTATAGAGTTTTTGCCCAGTTTGATCGTCGCTGTATAAGCTTTTTTGGCAACCGGGAGGTTTTCGGTTTTATCGGCCAGCGACGCCAGTTTTTTTTGTCTTAAGATGGACATCGGCGAAAGCGTAACAGCCGAATTAAGTGAAGATACCGCATGCTCGTCGTTACCCATGGCTTCGTGCGCTTTAACCAGCCAGTCGTAAGCTTCCAGCATCATCGGATATTGCTCGATAAGGTCCTGAAATGTCTTGATGGCTTGGTCGAAATCGCCGAGAAAAAAAGCCACAACACCCAAGCCCAATCTGGCCCAAGGGAGTTCCCGTTCATGTAGAATATTCCGATAAATTTTCTCAGCCGTTTTAAAATCCCCAACCTTAACGGTCAGTTCGGCATGCAGCTTTAATAATTGCATGCGCATTTTTTTGTCATCTTGCTGGAGCAGCCTTTCGCAATTCTGTATGGCTTGGTAGAGATTGCCGTTGTCTATTTCATTTTCAATGCAGGCCAGGTATGTCTTGCGGGCGTGGCATCTTTCAATACGGTTTAATAATTGCAGCCGGTTAAAAGGTTTAATCAGATACTCGTCGGGCTTGTTGTCGATGGTGCTAAGCACCATCTCCAGGCGCTGTTCAAAAGTGACCATGATAAAGATGGCGTTAACCGGCAATAGCTTAAGATACCGGGCTTCTTCCAGAACCTGTTGGCCGTTTTTGCCTTTGGGTAGGTTGTAATCGCAGAGCACGATATCGAACCGGTTAATTTTCATCGCGGTGAGCGCGTTAACACCGGATTCCGTCTCGACAATAAACTGGGCGTTAAATAAACCCAGAATATGTTTAATGGTTTCGCGCATGATCGCTTGATTTTCGACGACCAATATTTTTTTTGATGAGAGGTTTATTGCCATAAGGGATTATTTAACCTTATATTTCATCCGTTTGAATTGGGCTTGAGAAATAATGAGTCCTTAGTCTTAGTGCCTCAGGCTGTCCTTTATATTATGCGCCGAACAGTCCAGAATAGCGGAAAACCGATTGGCGGCATGTGAATATTAGACCTTTTGGCGGCTTATTGGTTAGATTTATTTTGAATGGTGTCCAGCTCTGCTTGAAGGCCGCCGATTTGGTTGTGCGGTATGCCTATTTGAACGGCTTTATTGATATAGGCTTGAGCGCTGATGATCTTTTCCGGGTTGGTTTTAGATGTTTTAAGATCGTGAATGATGATTTTTATCAGGTTTAACAGGACCGTTTGGTTGCTAGGCATTTTGGCAATGGCTTGTTCGAAAACCGTTAGAGCGCCTTTAATGTTACCTTCTTGAAACAGGCTGACGCCTTTGTTGTTGATGTCGACCAATTCTTTTTTTATGTGTTGGATCAATGATTCGGCATAGCTTTCGCCGATAATGGTGTCGCATAGGGTTACGATGTCTTTGATGAAGGACTTGTCGTCAATATTGGTTCTAACTAAATCGTTAAGAATTTCATCGCAAGTTTCGTTGTCTCCGTTCAGATAAAAAGCCTTCGCCATTTCCAGGCGAAGCTCCCGGGAAATCTGTTTGTTAAACTGTTCGTTCAGTTTAACTGTTTTTCCATAGGCCTGCTCGGCCAGCGCCGAATTGCCTTTTGTCTGATGAATCTCGGCTTCCAGCAGGGAGGCTCTAAGTTTTGCCTCAGGGTCATTGTGAAACTGCTGATTCAGTTCGTACAGTATTTTCAGCGCCTCGTTGGCGGCGTTGCTTTTTAAGTAAACGTTGGCCAAGCCCGCATAGTCGGCGGATGACCGGTGTATAGAGTTTTTGCCCAGTTTGATCGTCGCTGTGTAGGCTTTTTTAGCAACCGGGAGGTTTTCGGTTTTATCGGCCAGCAACGCCAGTTTTTTTTGTCTTAAGATGGACATCGGCGAAAGCGTAACGGCCGAATTAAGTGAAGATACCGCATGCTCGTCGTTACCCATTGATTCGTGTGTTTTAACCAGCCAGTCGTAAGCTTCCAGCATCATCGGGTACTGCTCGATAAGATCCTGGAAAGTCTTGACGGCTTGGTCATAATAGCCGAGAAAGAAAGCCACTACGCCCAAGCCCAATCTGGCCCAGGGAAGTTCCCGTTCATGCAGAATGTCTTGATAAATTTCCTCGGCTTTTTTAAAGTTTCCAACCTTAAGGGCCAGTTCGGCATACATTTTTAATAATTGCATGCGCATTTTTTTATCATCCAGTTGCAGCAGCTTTTCGCAATTATATATAGCCTTGTATAGATTGCCGCTGTCTATTTCATTTTCAACGCTGGTCAGGTATGTTTTACGGGAATAGCATCTTTCGATACGGTTTAATAGTTGCAGCCGGTTAAAAGGTTTAATCAGGTAGTCGTCGGGCTTGTTGTCGATGGCGCTAAGCACCATCTCCAGGCTCTGTTCGCAAGTGACCATGATAAAGATGGCGTTGACCGGCAATAATTTAAGATGCCTGGCTTCTTCCAGAACCTGTTGACCGTTTTTTCCTCTGAGCAGATTGTAGTCGCAGAGCACAATATCAAACTTGTCAATTCTCATCGCAGTGATTGCGTTGATGCCGGATTCCGCTTCAACAATAAACCGGGCGCCAAACGAACCCAGAATATGTTTAATGGTTTCGCGCATGATCGCTTGATCTTCGACAACCAATATTTTTTTTGATGCCAGGTTTATTGCCATAAGGAATTACTTAATCTGATATTCAATCTGTCTTATTCGGGCTTGAAAAAAACCAATGCGTCCCAATATTGGCGTTAATCTTATAATTAATCAGGATTAATAAACATGACTGTTGAAGCAAAAAAAGAAACATTAGGCTTTGAAACCGAAGTTAAGCATCTGCTGCATTTAATGATTCATTCGTTATATAGTAACAAGGAAATTTTCTTACGGGAATTGATTTCCAATGCGTCGGATGCGGCGGACAAGCTGCGCTTTGAGGCGCTGTCCAATGACGGTTTGTACGAAGGCGATAGCGAGTTGAAAATTCGCCTGGAATACGACAAAGACAAACGCACTATTACCATCATCGATAATGGCATCGGCATGACCCGTGCGGAAGTTCAGGAACATATCGGCACCATTGCGAAATCGGGCACCAAACAGTTTTTTCAAGCATTAACCGGCGACCAGGCCAAAGACAGCGAATTAATCGGCCAGTTCGGCGTGGGTTTTTATTCAGCGTTCATCGTTGCCGACAAAGTGACCTTAACCACCCGCAAGGCCGGCGCCGACAAGAGCGAAGGCGTGCGCTGGGAATCTGCGGGCGAGGGCGATTACACGCTCGAATCGGTGGAAAAAGTCCAACGCGGCACCGAGATTGTGCTGCATTTGAAAGAAGACGAAAGCGAGTTTCTGGACGTCTACCGCATCCGCTCCATCGTCAGAAAATTCTCCGACCATATCTCGCTGCCTATCGTGATGGACAAAGAAGTCCCGCCATCGATGGGCGAAGAAGGCGAGGAGGAAAAACCGGGGGAAATCGTCGAAGAGACCGTCAATTCGGCTTCCGCATTGTGGACTAAAGCCCGTCAGGACATTACCGATGAGGCTTATAACGAATTTTACAAGCACGTAGGGCACGATTTTCAAGACCCGTTAACCCATGTGCACAGCAAAGTGGAAGGCACCAATGAATATACTTTGCTGCTTTATGTGCCGTCGCGCGCGCCGTTCGACCTGTGGGACAGGGACGCCAAGCACGGGGTAAAACTGTACATCCGCAAAGTGTTCATTACCGACGATGCCGAGCAGCTGATGCCGCGCTATTTGCGCTTTATCAGGGGGATTATCGATGCGAACTCACTGCCGCTGAACGTATCGCGGGAAATCCTGCAACAGAGCAAGCAAATCAGCGCTATCAAGTCGGGCGCAGTCAAGAAAGTGCTGGGCATGCTGGAGGATTTGGCCAAGACTGAACCGGAAAAATATGAGAAATTCTGGTCTCAATTCGGCCCGGTCATCAAGGAAGGCCCGATTGAAGATCACGCCAATAAAGAGCGTGTCGCCAAATTGCTGCGTTTCGCTTCAACCTATGCCGATACCGACAAACAGGACGTTACGCTGGAAGCTTATGTCGGCCGAATGAAAGAAGGGCAGGACAAGATTTACTATGTCACCGCAGACACTTTCTCGGCCGCTAAAAACAGTCCGCACCTGGAGATTTTCCGCAAGAAAGGCATAGAAGTCTTGTTGTTGTCTGACCGTATCGACGAATGGTTGGTGTCTAACCTGGACGAATTCGACGGTAAGCATCTCCAGTCTGTCGCTAAAGGCGATCTGGACCTGGGCGTTTTGGACGCCGAAGAGGACAAAGAAGCGCAGGAAGAAGTGAACAAGGATTTTGAAACCGTGTTGAAGCAGATTAAAGACGTGCTGGCCGATAAAGTCAGCGAAGTGCGTTTGAGTCATCGTTTGACCGAATCGCCCGCCTGTCTGGTGGCCGACGTTTACGGCATGAGCCTGAACATGGAAAGAATTATGAAGGAAGCCGGACAAGGTTTGGGCATGGGAATGGGCAGAAAGCCGATCTTCGAGCTCAACCCGACCCATCCGCTGGTGGTTAAAATGAAAGAAGAGCAAGACGATGCCCGTTTTGCCGACCTGACCCATATCCTGTTCGATCAAGCCATACTCAGCGAAGGCGGGCAGCTGGATGATCCGGCGGCTTTTGTGCATAAATTGAACGGTTTATTGCAGGGCTTGTTGCATTAATCATTGAGAAACAAAAAAGGCTGGAGAATATCCGGCCTTTTTTATGTGTGATGGTGCTGCATTGCTTGTCAGTTTTTAACTGAAGACGCACTTTATCTGGCTTGTGAGTATGAACGGCAACTATAGTAATGGTATTTTATGGCGTATCCCCTTTTGTACCGTACACAAAACAATGAATGAAAGTTAATGAGTAACAACCGGATCACTATTTTCGGCGAGGTGCTGTTCGATCATTTTCCCGATGGCAGTTGCGTGTTGGGTGGGGCGCCGTTTAACGTCGCTTGGCATCTTCAGGCTTTTGGCCAGGAGCCGTTTTTTATCAGCCGGGTTGGCCAGGATCGGCTGGGCGATTCCATTCGCTCGGCCATGCAGTCATGGGGCATGGATTTATCGGGCTTGCAACTGGATCGGGCCTATCCGACCGGGACCGTGCAGGTCTCTATCGAACAGGGCGAACCGAGTTATGCGATCGTGCCGGAACAGGCTTACGATTTTATCGCCGCCGATGAATTGGCAACTGCGCAATCCGGCGGCTTGCTTTATCACGGCACCCTGGCCCTGCGTCATGCTGACTCCAGGCGGACTCTGGAGACATTGAAAGCGCGGCATAAAGGCGCGTTATTTATGGATGTTAATTTGCGCGCGCCCTGGTGGAATAAAGCTGAAGTGCTAAAGCGGGTTGGCGATGCCGATTGGGTCAAACTGAACCATCATGAGTTACAGGCGCTGCATCCGGGAACCGGCGATATCAATGTCGATATGCGGATGTTTCGAGCGGAGTACGACCTGGCGGGATTGGTTGTGACTTGCGGAGAACAAGGAGCGATGGCTGTTAATGCGAATGACGAAGTTGTTGCCGTCGCGCCGGTTGATGCCTTAGCGGTGGTTGATACGGTCGGCGCCGGAGATGCTTTTGCGTCGGTGTTGTTGCTCGGCATTAATCAGGGCTGGCCGTTGCAACTGACGATGGAGCGGGCGCAGGCTTTTGCGTCGGCGCTGGTCGGCCAACGCGGTGCAACGGTGCAGGATCCTCGGTTCTATCGGTCGTTTGTGGATTTATGGGGGCTGGTAGCTGCTGCTAAATAGTTCCTTAATTCAGCTTCGGCGCAGCGTATTGATCAATCAAATCCCGCGTCAATCAAACAGCGTTTTAATGCTTCACATGTACATTCATTTAAAAAGTCTGGATAATTCCCAGCCTTCAATGCACTCTTCATTTTTATGGATTTCAAATTAATTAATACGGACGGCCATGCGCGGCGCGGCCAGCTTACCTTTGCCCGCGGCATCGTGGAAACCCCGATTTTTATGCCGGTCGGCACTTATGGAACGGTTAAGGCGCTGACACCCGATGAGCTGACCGGTATCGGTGCGCAGATTATTCTCGGCAATACCTTTCATTTAATGCTCCGTCCCGGTATGGATGTGGTCAAGGCGCACGGCGATTTGCACGATTTTATGCGCTGGGACAAGCCGATATTGACCGACTCCGGCGGCTTCCAGGTATTCAGCCTGGGCGCGTTAAGAAAAATCACCGAGCAAGGCGTGACCTTCAAATCGCCGATCAACGGCAGTTCCATTTTTATGGGGCCTGAAGAATCGATGCAGGTGCAGCGCGATTTGGGTTCGGACATCGTGATGATTTTCGATGAATGCACGCCGTATCCTGCGACGGTCCATGAGGCGGCCGAGTCGATGCGCCTGTCGTTGCGTTGGGCGGCGCGCAGCAAGGCGGCCCATGAAGGCAATGCGTCGGCTTTGTTCGGCATTGTGCAGGGCGGGATGTACGAGAATCTGCGCGAGGAATCGATAGCCGGTCTGGTGGACATCGGTTTTGACGGCTATGCGATCGGCGGCCTGTCGGTCGGCGAACCCAAGGAAGAGATGATGGCGACGCTGGATGTAGTGCATCCCAAAATGCCGGTCGATAAGCCGCGCTATCTGATGGGTGTCGGCACGCCGGAAGATTTGGTGGAGGCGGTCAGGCGCGGTATCGATATGTTCGATTGCGTGATGCCGACCCGCAACGCCCGCAACGGCCATCTTTTTACCACGTTCGGCGTGGTGAAGATCAGGAACAGCCAGTATGAGTTCGATACCGGTCCTCTGGACGAGTCCTGCGGCTGCTATACCTGCAGGAATTTTTCCAGAGCCTATTTGCGGCATCTGGATAAATGCAAGGAAATGTTGGGTTCAAGGCTCAATACCATTCATAACCTTTATTATTACCTGAACCTGATGCAAGGCTTGCGCGATGCGATTGAAAGGCAAGAGCTGGATATTTTTGTCAAGCAATTTTACCAACAACGAGGAAAAGCCGTGCCGACTGTGGCATAATGGCAAACTTTTTAGTGTAGCTGCTCAGTAGTTGGAAAATAGAATGCGGATTTAAAAACGTGTCATCCGTATTTATTATCCAATAGGACTAATATCCGCTGAATAGCCGTTTTTTATAACATAATTATTTTAATAACAATAATCCCGAGGATCACCATGAGTTTTTTAATTTCCGACGCTGTAGCCGCAGCTGCTCCCGCCGCCCAACAACCCGGCATTGAAGGCATGATATTCCCGCTGGGCATATTGGTGTTTTTTTATTTTTTGTTTCTGCGTCCGCAATCCAAGCGCGCGAAAGAGAAAAAACAAATGCTCGCCACGATTAATAAAGGTTCTGAAGTGGTCACTTCGGGCGGGATTTTAGGCAAGGTTGTCGATTTGGATGAGAATTTCGTCAAGCTCGAGATCTGCGACAATACCTTTATTCAAGTACAGCGGCACAGTATCGAGAACATGATGCCGAAGGGAACTTACAAAGCGATAACCAAAAAAGTCGCTAAAGTTTAATGTCATTGCGCGTAGGATGGGTAGAGCATTGCGAAACCCATCGTATAGACGATTGATTATGATGGGTTTCGGCTGCCGCCTCTACCCATCCTACGACATAGTTGAATTGTTGGAATAACACATGCAAAACCATTATCCACTTTGGAAAAATCTATTGGTCCTGATTGTTTTTGCGGTCGGGATTATTTACTCGTTGCCGAATTTGTACGGCGACGATCCTTCTGTCCAGGTGTCATCGACACGCGCTGTCAAATTGGCGCAGGAACAGGCCAATCAGGTCGAGTCTGTTATTAAAACGGCCGGATTTAATATCAAGGCATTCGAATTTAAAGACGGTCATATTTTAGCCCGGTTCAACAGTGCCGACGATCAACTGAAAGCGGCGGATTTACTCAGGGAAAAAATGAGCGACGATTATAATGTCGCGTTAAATTTGGCGCCTACCACGCCTGCCTGGCTTAGGTCTTTGGGCGCGGAAGCGATGTATCTTGGTTTGGACTTGCGCGGCGGCGTGCATTTCCTGCTCGAAGTGGACATGGATGCGGCCGTTAAGCAGGCTGAAGAGCGTTACAACGATGATGTGCGTCTGGCGTTAAGAAACGAAAAATTACGCTATCAATCGGTTTCCAAAGACAGCGGGTTTATTAAGGTTAAGCTGAACTCGGCTGACGACAAGCCTGCGCTGCTGAAAATATTGGCTAAGGATTTCCGTTCTTTGGATGTCACCGAGCCCAAAGAGCAGGATCAAGTCTGGTTAAAGCTTTCTGAAAAGGAAGTGCGGGAGACTAAAAAGTTCGCTGTTGCGCAAAACATGACGACTTTGCGTAATCGCGTCAACGAATTGGGCGTTGCGGAGCCGGTGATTCAGCAACAAGGCGAAAACCGTATCGTGGTCCAGTTACCGGGCGTACAGGACACGACCCGCGCCAAGGAAATTTTAGGTACGACGGCTACGCTGGAATACCGTCTGGTTGATGTGGAACACGATGTGCAAAAAGCGGTTGAAGGGCATGTTCCGGTCGGCAGCCGCTTGTATTACGAGCGTAACGGCAACCCTATCCTGCTGGATCGCCGGGTTATTGTGACCGGCGATCAAATCGTCGATTCCTCTTCCGGCGTTGATCAGGACGGCAGGCCATCGGTGAATATTTCGCTGAACGGCGTAGGCGGCGCCAAAATGGGCAAATTGACCCAGGCTAACATCGGCAAGCCGATGGCCGTGGTGTTTATCGAATATAAAGTTGAAACCAAGGTGGTGAACGGCCAAAAAGTCCGCCATAAAGAAAAAGTTGAAAAAGTCATCAACGTGGCGACTATCCAGGGCGTTTTCAGTCATCGCTTCCAAACGACCGGTTTGGACAGTCCTCAGGAAGCGCGCAATCTATCGTTGCTGTTAAGAGCGGGTGCGTTGGCGGCTCCGGTTGATATTGTCGAAGAACGTACCGTGGGCCCGAGTTTAGGTCAGGACAATATCGATAAAGGTATGCTGTCTTTTGTGGTGGGTTTTGCGCTGGTCGCGCTGTTCATGGTGATCTATTACCGGCTTTGCGGCGTGTTTGCCAATATCGCGTTGGTGTTTAACGTGTTTATTATTATCGCAATTTTGTCGATGTTGCAGGCGACGCTGACCTTGCCGGGCATAGCCGGGATCATCCTGACCGTGGGCATGTCGGTTGACGCCAACGTATTGATCTTCGAGCGGATTAAGGAAGAGCTTCGCAATGGCAATACGCCGCAATCGGCTATTTACATCGGTTTTGAAAAAGCCTTTGCGACCATTCTCGATTCCAATATCACCACCTTGCTGGTGGCGGTTATGTTGTTTGTTTTTGGCACCGGTTCGGTAAAAGGTTTTGCGGTGACGCTGATTATCGGTCTTTTGTCGTCGATGTTTACGGCAATCACCGGCACGCGGATGATTATGAACTGGGTATACGGTAACCGCAGGGTTGAGAAGTTATCTATTTAGCACTTTCGATGAAGATTAAATCATGTCAAAAACAAATATAAATTTTATAGGCAACCGCAATATAGCGCTGATATTTTCCGCTGTGCTGTCGATTGTCTCGATAGGATCACTGGCTGTACGCGGCTTGCAAATGGGCATCGATTTTACCGGCGGGACGTTGATTGAGGTGGGTTATCAACAGGCGGCGGATTTAACGGTGTTGCGCAATACCTTGGATAGCTCCGGCTTTGCCGATGCCACAGTGCAGAATTTCGGCACCACCAAAGACGTGTTGATTCGCCTGAAACCGCATGAAGATGTGAGTAGCGTCGATTTAAGCGCCAGGGTGCTTGAGGCGATTAATAAAACGACTAATGAGCCGGCCAGTATCCGCCGCGTTGAATTTGTCGGTCCTCAGGTCGGCGACGATCTGGCTGAGGATGGTTTTTTAGCCCTGTTGTACTCAACGATAGGCATTTTGATTTATGTCGCATGGCGATTTGAGTGGAAATTCGCGGTCGGCTCGATCATAGCGACATTTCATGACGTCATTGTTACGTTGGGCTTGTTCTCTATTTTAGGGCTGGAGTTCGACCTGACCGTATTGGCCGCAATTCTTGCATTGATCGGTTATTCATTGAACGACACCATCGTGGTTTATGACCGCATCCGGGAAAATTTTCGGCAACTCAGAAACAAATCGACCGAGGAAATCATGAACATCTCGGTCAATGTGACCTTAAGCCGAACCATCATGACCTCGTTGACGGTATTTCTGGTATTGGTTTCGTTGTTTTTCCTGGGCGGCGAGGTGATTCATAATTTTTCGATTGCACTGTTGTTCGGCGTCGTTTTCGGCACTTATTCCTCTATTTTTATCGCCAGTCCTGCGGCTTTATTGTTGGGCATCAGCGCTGAGGATTTGATGATCCCGGTAAAAGAAGGTGCGGAATTGGACGGCAGGCCTTAACCGTCAGGTATTTTCAAAATACAGCGGCTAATCAGGTATAATTAGCCGCTTAACAACATTTATTCACACTTGGAGTTTTAAACAAATGGCGATAGAACGCACTTTTTCAATCATTAAACCTGATGCCGTAGCAAAAAACGTAATCGGTGAAATCTACAGCCGCTTTGAAAAGAACGATTTGAAGATCGTTGCCGCAAAAATGCTGCATTTGACTAAAGAACAAGCCGAAGGTTTTTACGCGGAACACAGCGAGCGCGGTTTCTTTAATGATTTGGTCGCATTCATGATTTCAGGTCCTGTGATCATGCAAGTGCTGGAAGGCGAAAACGCGGTTCTGAAGCATCGCGAAATCATGGGCGCCACCAACCCGAAAGAAGCGGCTGCCGGCACTATCCGCGCCGATTTTGCCAGCAGCATCGATGAAAATGCGGTACACGGTTCAGACGCTGTCGAAACCGCTCAAAGGGAAATTGCTTACTTTTTCTCAGACAATGAAATCTGTGCAAGAACCCGCTAAAACCCAAACCATCAATTTGCTCGATTTCGACAGGGAAGGCCTCGCGGCCTTTTTTGTCGAGTTAGGCGAGAAGCCTTTTCGGGCGACACAATTACTTAAATGGATCTATCAGGAAGGCGTCGAAGACTTCGACCTGATGACCAATCTGAGCAAGTCACTGCGCGCTTATTTAACTGAAAACTGCACTATCGCGACGCCTGAAATCGTGCTCGAAAAAATCGCAACGGACGGCACCCGGAAATGGGTGATGCAAACCGGTTGCGGCAATCGGGTCGAAACGGTTTTTATCCCCGAAGAGGGACGCGGCACCTTATGCGTCTCATCGCAAATCGGTTGCGCGTTGGCTTGCACCTTTTGCTCGACCGCCCAGCAAGGCTTTAACCGCAACCTAACCACGTCGGAAATTATCGGCCAGTTATTTGTTGCGCAAAAACGGCTGGGATCGGAAAACAGAATCACCAATGTGGTCATGATGGGCATGGGCGAACCGCTGTTGAATTTCGACAATGCGGTCGCGGCGATGAACCTGATGATGGATGATTTCACCTTCGGGCTGTCCAAGCGCCGGGTGACCGTCAGCACTTCGGGCGTCGTACCCGCGATGTACCGCTTAACCCAGGTCTGCGATGTCAGTCTCGCGGTATCGTTGCATGCGGTAACCGATGAGCTGCGTGATGAGCTGGTGCCGATCAACAAGAAATATCCGTTGAAAGAACTGATGGAAGCGTGCCGGGATAACGCCAAGATAGCGCCGCGTCGCACCGTTACTTTTGAATATGTGATGCTGGACGGCGTTAACGACTCGACGCAGGATGCGCAAGGACTGATTAAGCTGTTAAAAACGGTGCCGTCAAAAGTCAACTTAATACCGTTTAACCCGTTCCCTAACTCGGCTTACCGCTGTTCCAGCAAAGAAGCGATTAATCGCTTTAAAACCTTGTTAAATGATGCGGGCATCGTCACCACGGTCAGGAAGACGCGCGGAGAAGACATCGACGCCGCCTGCGGTCAGTTGGTAGGACAAGTTAAGGATAAAAGCCGCAGACACTTGAAAGTTCAAGCGGCAGGTTCGGAACGTGCGGCCTGACAGATCGAACAAGATTAACCGGTTTGCGCTTGGCCTGCTCATTGCCGCGTTGGCCGCCTGTGATTCGGCAAGCAATGTTAAACAGGACAATGCCGACGACATACATTTACAGCTGGGCGTGCGTTACCTGAACATGAACAAGCTGGAGCTGGCCCGGGATAACTTGCTGCTGGCAGTAAAGCGGAATTCGGGCAATACGCAGGCGCATAATGCCCTGGCTTTTTTGTATGAAAAATTAAATCAGCCCGACAAAGCCAAAGATCATTATGAGACGGCTCTGAGTTTGACGCCCGACGACTTGGGCGTGAAAAATAATTTCGGCCGTTTCCTTTGCGAACATGGCGAGGTCGACGAAGGCATGGAGTTGCTGTCCGAAGCAAGCTCAAATCCGTTGAACGACCGGCAGTGGTTGGCGTTAACCAATGCCGGTCGATGCCAGTTGGGCGCCGGGAACAGGCAACAAGCCGAGACTTATTTCAGGCAAGCGCTGCAACTGAATAAGGCTTATGCGCCGGCATTATCGGAAATGCAGAAAATTGCTTATCAAAACGGTGATTTCTGGGCGGCAAAAGGATTTTTGCAACGCTATCTGAATGTGGCGGCCCATACGCCTGAAACCTTATGGCTTGCTGCGCAAACCGAGCGGGTGATCGGCAATAAGGAACTTGCCAAGGAATATAAACGTTTATTGCTGGAAAAATTCCCGCTTTCCAATGAAGCAAAAAAAATCGCCGGGCTTAAAGATTTTTAATTAATGGGCGAAGGGCAAAAGGCGAAGGGCAAAAAAACACAGCTTTCGCCTTTTGTCCTTTGCCTTTCGTCTCTTTTGATATTTACCTGTTACTAACGAGAAGTTATTTAAATCCGTGGCATCAACCCTATTTAAATATGGCAAATAATATTCAAGCAATTCGCGGGATGCACGATGTACTTCCCGAACAGACTCCGCTCTGGCAGTATGCGGAACAATGCATCAGAGACGTACTCGGTGCTTACGGTTACAGCGAAATACGCCTGCCGATCGTCGAAAAAACCGAACTGTTCAAACGCTCTATCGGCGAAGTGACCGATATCGTCGAAAAAGAAATGTACACGTTCGACGACCGGAACGGCGACTCCTTGACCCTGCGTCCCGAGGGTACGGCCGGTTGTCTGAGGGCTTGTCTGGAGCATGGCTTGTTACATAACCAGGTGCATCGGTTATGGTATTACGGGCCGATGTACCGGCATGAGCGCCCGCAAAAAGGCCGCTATCGCCAGTTTATTCAACTGGGCGTTGAAACCTACGGCATGGCGGGCCCCGATATTGATGCGGAATTGATCCTGATCATGGACCGGCTATGGAAAAAGCTGGGAATCCGCGACAAAGTTCGCCTACAGCTCAATTCCTTGGGTACTATTGCCGAACGCATCGTTTACCGGGAAAGCCTGGTCAGCTATTTTCAAAGCCGGTTGGAGCAATTGGATGAAGACAGCCTACGCAGGTTGGAGGCCAATCCGTTGCGGATTTTGGATACCAAGAACCCGGCGATGCAGGACGTTGTGGCCGGTGCGCCGGAATTGACCGATTTCCTGGGCGACGAAAGCCGCCAGCATTTTAACGCGATAACGGCGATACTGGATGATCTCGGGATAGGTTACGAGCTCAATTCCCGGCTAGTACGCGGGCTGGATTATTACAGCAAGACCGTTTTCGAATGGGTCACCGACGAATTGGGGTCGCAAGGTACGGTCTGTGCGGGCGGGCGTTATGACGGATTGATAGAGCAGTTGGGCGGCAAACCCAATCATGCCGTCGGTTTTGCGATGGGCATGGAACGCTTGTTGGCTTTGATGGAAACGCTGGAGTGTGTACAGCTTGCAAGCTCCGTCGATGTCTACATGATCCGGGTCGGCGATGCAGCGGAGCAGGCGGGCATGCGCTTTGCCGAAACCCTCAGAAATGAAATTCCCGGCTTGAAATTGCAGGTGAATTGCGGCGGCGGCAGTTTTAAAAGCCAGTTTAAAAAAGCCGATAAAAGCGGCGCCGAATTTGCGATTATTCTAGGAGACGATGAAGTCAGCCGAGGCGAGGTCAGCATCAAACCGCTACGCAATAATGAGCTGGAGCAACAGAATATGTCTCAGCAGCAGGCAATTGAGTTTTTGCAGATGCAGATTGACTAATCACCACGAAGGCACGAAGTTCACGAAGAAAAAAATAGAATAAAAACTTCGTGTTCTTCGCGCCTTCGTGGCGAAAATATTTTTTTAAATTTAAAAAGAGAAAAACAAGTGGAAATTTACGATACAGAAGAAGAACAGGTTGAAGCCCTAAAAAGATGGTGGAAAGAAAACTCGACCTCCACCATCGTCGGCTTGGTCATGGGCATCGTCATTATTCTGGGCTGGAATTACTGGCAGGATCATAAGAAAGAGCGCGCGGCGCAAGCTTCCGCAACTTACGATCAATTGCTGAAAGCGCTGGATGACGATAAAAAAGACTCCGCGGACAAGCTGGCCGAACGTATGCAGGAGCAGTTTAAAGGTACTGAATATGCGGCATTCAGTGGATTGTTTCAGGCAAAATTAAAGGCCCAGCAAGGCGATGTCGCTGCCGCCAAACAGATTTTGAAGACTATTGCTGCCGAGTCGAACAAAGCGTTGGGCAATATCGCCAGGATAAGACTGGTGCGCCTAATGCTGGCTACCGGAGAGTATGAGCAAGGTTTGCAGGTCATTAACGAGGTGGATGCAAAACAAGCATCCAGCTATTCAGCCAATTATGATGAATTAGTCGGCGATTTGTACGTGGCTTTGGATCGATTGGACGAGGCCCGCACCTCGTATCAAAATGCCTTGAGAGAGGGACAGCCGTCGCCGTTGTTGCAGTTCAAGATTGATGACCTGACCGCCCAAGAAAAGTTAGAAGCCCCAAAATAATGAGCAACTATTCAAGCGATATGAATCAGGCGAAAGGCGAACGGCGAGAGGCAAAAGGTTTTTTCGCCTTTTGCCTTTTGTCCTGCATCTTCTTATTAACAGGCTGTGCGGCTGTTGATACTCTTAAGGAAGGCGTTTCCGGCATCAGTGATTACTTTCTTGGCGGTGAAGACAACGCCGATCCTCCGAACGTTTTAGTTGAGTATACGCCTGAAATTCAGCTTGAAGTCCTTTGGAAAGAATCGGTCGGAGTGGGCGCCGACGAGCAATCCTTAAAACTGATTCCTGCAATCGGCAGCGGAAAGATACTGGCGGCGGACCGGGAAGGCGTGGTGCAGGCCAGGAGCCTGACGACCGGTAATTTAATCTGGGCGACTGAAACCGAGGTTCATTTTTCCGGCGGTCCGGGCCTTGGCGCAGGCAGCCTTATTTTAGGTTCCAGCGATGCCGAAGTCGTTGCATTGGATATTGAAACCGGAGCCGTGCTGTGGAAATCCACAGTATCCAGCGAAGTGCTTTCGGTGCCCGTGGTCGGCGACGGCATTGTGGTCGTCCGCACCACGGACGGCTCCGTGATCGCGCTTGACGAAAAAACCGGCGGCAAGCGCTGGAGTTATGAGCGTAGCGTACCGGCTTTAAGTGTGCGCGGAACCGGATCGCCGTTGATTGTCGAGGATAACGTGATCGGCGGCTACGATAACGGCAAAGTTATGGCCTTGCGTTTGACCGACGGCAAATATGTGTGGGAAACCAGTATTGCCGTCTCCAAAGGGCGCTCTGAAATTGAACGGCTGGTCGATCTGGATGTTGACCCTATCGTTATTAACGGCGTGATTTACGTTGCCAGCTATCAAGGCGGCCTGGCGGCTATTTCGGAATTGGACGGCGATGTATTGTGGCGTAATGAAACCATTTCATCTCATTCCGGTTTGAGTCATGACTCCCGGTATTTATACCTGAGCGATACACAAAGTCATGTCATGCAGCTGGACCAGCGCAGCGGCGCGTCCTTGTGGACGCAGAAAGACTTGCATC
This sequence comes from Methylobacter sp. Wu8, assembly GCF_036440755.1. NCBI lineage: Bacteria > Pseudomonadati > Pseudomonadota > Gammaproteobacteria > Methylococcales > Methylococcaceae > Methylobacter > Methylobacter sp. Wu8. Next base: position 26,284 of record NZ_JAZGVT010000062.1, read on the forward strand.
AAAGAAGATTAACCGCTCCCGCCGCCTATGGCAATTACGTGGTGGCAGGGGATTTTGAAGGCTATGTGCATTGGTTCTCCAATCTTGACGGCAGACAACTGGGCCGCGTTCAAGTGACTGAAGGCGCAATCGACGCCAAGCCTGTCGTGGTAGATAATACCGTTTATGTTTATGCCAAAGACGGCACCCTTGCCGCTTTAAAAGTCCGGTAATAAAGATATTGATTTTAAAAGGAACACGGATGACACTGATTGGACGGTTTAAACGGATAAAAAAGACGAAAGGCAAAGGACGAAAGGCGAAAAAACTCTTTTGCCCTATGCCTTTCGTCTTGTGCCTATAATATCTTGTGTTTACCGGTCAAATCGGTGTCATCTGCGTTGAATTTTTCTAACTGCTGAGTAAATATGTTACCTGTAATAGCCCTAGTAGGGCGACCCAATGTGGGAAAATCCACATTATTCAATTATTTAACCCGCAGCCGCGATGCGCTGGTTGCGGATTTTTCGGGATTAACCAGGGACAGGCAATACGGCCGGGTAAAACTGGGCGACCGTCCCTGTCTGGTCGTCGATACCGGCGGTATAGCCGATGACGCCGAAGGCATAGAAAGTTTTGCCAGAAAACAGGTGCAGGTCGCGCTGGAAGAGGCGGATGTCGTGTTCTTCATGGTTGACGCGCGCGAAGGCTTGAGCGTCTCCGACAAGGTCATTGCCGATACCCTGAGAAAACTGCAAAAGCCCGTTATATTGGTCACCAACAAGGTTGACGGCATTGACGCCAACATGGCCGCATCGGACTTCTATTCGCTGGCCTTGGGCGAGCCTGTGCAGATCTCCGCTTCCCACGGCAGAGGCATACCCGAATTACTGGAAAAAGTTGATCAACTGCTGCCGCCTGGCAAAGGCGAAGTCGAAGAAAGCCATGACGGCATCGGTATCGCCGTGGTCGGACGGCCCAATGTCGGCAAATCGACGTTGGTCAACCGCCTGTTGGGCGAAGAGCGGGTTATCGTATTCGATGAGCCGGGCACCACGCGCGACAGCATCTACATCCCCTTCGAGCGCAACGGCAAGAAGTTCACCCTGATCGATACCGCCGGAATGCGCAGACGATCCAAAATAGCCGAAACCATCGAGAAGTTCAGCGTCATTAAATCATTGCAGGCGATTGAAAAAGCCAATGTCGTCATCTACCTGATTGACGCGCGGGAAGGCGTCACCGACCAGGACGCGCATTTATTAGGCCTGGTATTGGAGGCCGGAAGAGCCTTGATTATCGGCTTGAACAAGTGGGACGGCATCAGCGCCGACCAGAAGGCAACCATTCACCGGCAACTCGACGTCAAACTGTCTTTTCTCGAATTTGCCGAAAAACACCCGATTTCCGCATTGCACGGCAGCGGCGTCGGCAAAATGTTCGATGTCGTACAGCAATTGTACCAATCGGCCATGCTCGACATGTCCACGCCGGTGCTGACCCGTATCCTGAAAGAAGCCACCACCGCGCACCAGCCGCCGATAGTGAACAGCCGCCGCATCAAGCTGAAATACGCGCATCAGGGCGGCAGGAATCCGCCGATCGTGGTGATTCACGGCGTGCAGACCGATTCATTGCCGGAGTCTTACAAGCGTTACCTGATCAACTATTACCGCGACAAAATGGGGCTGGTCGGAACGCCGATACGCTTGGTGTTCAAGTCGACGGCCAATCCATTCCACGGGCAAAAGAACAAGCTGACCGAATGGCAGGTGAAAAAGAAGGAACGCTTGATGAGGCGGGTGAAGAGTAAGAAGAGGGATTAATAAGAAGCAAGGTACAAGGCGAAAGGCGAAAGGCGAAAGGTTGCAAGCCCCCTAACTTGACTTAAGCAGGGGCGTAGGCTGGAATAAGGCTACCCAAGCCTGCCCTGAGCTTGTCGAAGGGCGTAGCGCGAGGTAGCGTTTCCGGCTAATTGCGAAGACGTTTGCCGGAAACGCCTGTTTTCGCTGCCGCTCAAACCGGCTTATTCCAGCCTACGACTCGACTTCGCAAAGCATCGTTTGTCATTAAATCAACAATACAGGAAACATAATCATGGCAACAATCACATTTCAAAGCAAACCCCTCAACACTTCCGGCGAACTGCCCGCAGTCGGCAGCGACGCACCGGCCTTCACCCTGACCAGCCGCGAGCTAGTCGATGTCACGTTGGCAACCTATGCCGGTAAACGCAAAGTCCTGAATATCGTGCCCAGCCTGGACACGCCAACCTGCGCCGCATCAACGCGTAAATTCAACCAGAAAGCCTCGCATCTGGACAATACCGTTGTGCTGGCCGTTTCCGCCGACCTTCCTTTCGCCCAAAGCCGGTTTTGCGAATCGGAAGATTTAACCGACGTTATCCCGCTATCAACTTTCCGTTCCAGTTTCTCCAATGATTACGGTGTAACCCTCGTCGATACCTTTCTGCGCGGCTTGACCGCCCGTGCCGTCGTCATAATCGATGAGCATGACAAAGTGATTTATACGCAATTGGTCGGTGAGCTTGCCAATGAGCCGGATTATGAAAGCGCGTTGGCGGTGTTGTAAAAAGGCCTCATCGTTTGCCCGCGTGGAACCTATTCATTTGTCCTGTCCAAATTGTGTTGTAGAATGCTTTCATTAATCCGCCTTTAGAAGACAGGTCAATGGATTTAAATAGTCTGCCAAATCTAGCCAAGTATATGAACAGCCGCTTAGCTGATGCTTCGGTCGATGCGGAGGAGCGCTCCCACATCGAAAATTTTATCTGGGATGAGCGTCCGCCGCAAAGCGGGCTGGATTTATATGCCCAACGCTTGGGAAATGGCCCCGTCACCGATTTTGATGACTGGCAGAATCGGCACCGAAACTTCACCGCCGAAGAAATCAATCTGGACGCAGAAGAAACTAAACAGCCGTGGACGTTCCGGGCGGATAACGCCATCAATCGCCTGCGCCAAATCGATCCACGCATTAATTTAGTTAGGGTCGAAGATGCCGACTGGCTTTGCGAATCGACAGGGATTGCCCCGGAAACCTTACGCGAGCAAATAGCAAAATTCCAGCAAGGCGATGCTAATGCCAACACCTTCCTCACCGGCATAGTCAAAAGCTGGAACGCCGAGCGCGATCAGCGCCCGCTATTTGCCACCACCGAATTAGAAATAACCGACCTCATCAATGATAACCCATCCGACTGGGCGGATCGATTGCGCGACCAATTAGGCTTGGGGCATTATTCACCGAGTCCGGGCCGTCCCATCGAAATTATATTGATGCGTTACACGGTTCAGGAAGTCTTGGACAGCTTGGACGGCGACGGCTATCCCGCTATGCCCACGGTACTGGATAGCGGCATGAGCCCTTATTTTTTTCCCTGCCCCATTCCCGATCCTCAGCAAGCCGCCAACCCTTACTACGGCCATACCGTCAACCTTGCCTTAGTCGAAAAACAAGACGATTACACAATGGGCGTAGAGCTGCTGCACCCGCGCATTGCCTATAAACCCGAACATTTTTTCAAAATGGGCGTTATCGCTCGCCCGGTCGAAATGCCTTTGGCTCGCGCCAGGACTTTTCATTTGCCTTGGTTGCAACTTGACAGCGGCCGGGATGACTTTGGAGGCGGGCGATGAATGCGCTCATTAGCCCCGGCGAAGCGCGCTGGCGGCAACGTTTTGCCGAAGATTCGGTTGCGGCTTTGGATGCGGCGTTAACCGGTCGCGTCAGCTTAGGCCGGTACGACCGCGCCCGACCAGCGGAAGCCTTGGTGCGGATGCTTAGCGTTGAAGAGATTGCCCTGGCGGATCCGGCCATGCAGGCTTGGCTGGAGCAACGGCTGGGCAAACCGCTGCCGAAAGATTTGAGTCCCAAGCGTTATGCCGATGCATTGGTGGAAGCTTTCCGCGCCATCCAGTTACTGCCGTTGCCTGCGACGCGCAACTGGTGCGCCGATCGGCACGCGGAATTACGTGCTTGGCTGCGCGGCTTTTGTTTGGGCAGCAGCCGCGACCCGGAAGCCGCTTTGTTAGTGGTTTTGGCGCATCAGCAACGTGACCGTCGGCTGTTGTTTATGTGGCGCGAAGTGATCCGCCGGGGTCGTCCGGTCGAACATGTGCGGCTAGCGTTGATGGGCTTACGCTTGATGCCTGCCGACGACCAAGGCGCAGTGGAACGCGGTTTGCCGCGCGTGTTATTGCGCGGTTTGTTGGATTATGGCGAAACCTTGGTGAAGCAAGGCGACAAAAAAGGCAAGCCTTGGTTGGAGGAGCTGGACTTTTTGGCCGCCGTTTACCCGATGAGCAAAGAGATTTGGAGTCGGCGTTTCCGCGAAGTGCTCCAGGCGCGGGAGGTGGCTAAGGATGTGCATAACTGGCTGGACTCGCGGTTTTCGACGGCGAAGCAAGCTCATCAAAAACCGTCCAAAGGGGTTCTTACAGCGCCGCATGTCGATGATATGGAGCCTTTGTTACTTAGGATGCACAAGGATTTTCCCGGCACCCGTCCGGCTTTGACCGCTTTATTGGATTACCATCGCCGTTATGCGCAGGATAGCGGCGACAGCTACTATCTTGTTCGTGCTTTTTGTCGGCTAGGCGATCAGTTGTTAAGCCGTGACCCGCTTTGGGCGCGGGAACTGGCCCACGAAGCCGCCCGTTGGGAACCTAGTTATAGCCATGCATGGTCTCTATTGGCTAGGGCATTGGAAGCGGAAGGCGATTGGCGGCGGTCGGAAGCGGTGTATTGGCATGCGCGGCGACGCTTTCCTCATGATGCCCGCCGCCACACCCAACTCGGCCACGCCTTGCTGTTGCACGGACAGGAAGCATTAGGCGAAATGGTGTTCCGCCAGGCGACCCGCTTGTTCCCCGATAATCCGGTAACTTGGTCTGAGCTGGGCCATAGCTTGCGCGTCACCGGACAGTATGAGCAAGCCGTCAACGTGTACAAGGAAACTCAGCAAGGCAATTTCCACCGCGATCACATCATTGCTAATGCCTTAACTGACACGTTGCTAGACCTGAACCGCCCGGACGACGCCGAAGCCGCGTTGCAGTGGGCGGAGCAAGTCGTGCCGGACGATAACAAAAACCAACAGATTTTGGCGCAAAGCCGCAGGCGTTTGGAGATGCTGAAAAAAGGTACGCCATCGCCGCCCCGGCAACTGCAAGCCCCCAAGGAAACAGCCGGAGGCGATCTTCGCGCCCTGGCCGACATTACCGGTATCGACTTGAGCCATGCGCCATTGCTGGGCAGGGCCGGATTATGGCGGCGGCAAGGCCATATCGAACAAGCAGGCTTGGCATTAGCCGCGTTACAAGACGGCAGCGCCAAGCTGATTGAACAAGGCTTGCTGCTTAGCGCAACAGACTGGCAAGCGGCGGTAAACTGGTTTGATGATTGCTGGGAAAATTACGCAGGCGACGGCGCGTTGCGCGTCCACCGCTTACGCGCCAAGAGCCGCGCTGGCGAGACGGTGGATTGGTCATGGGAAAAAAACCACTACCCCGAATTGTTGCCGGTCATCGTTACCGAAGAACAAGGCCGTCCGCCGCGTTACCAGGACATAGCCGATCCCGGCGAAGAGCAAAAACAGGCGTTATGGTTTAACGATTTGGCGGGCGAGCAAAAATCCGAGCTACGCGATTGGGCTGAAGAAGATTTTTTAACTGCACGGCAAGTGGCTTGATAATAAGCAAATGCCACGGTAAAACGTAATGTCCTTAGTCACGATGAGTAAGCAAAATACGTTTGCCGAACCTACAATGTTTATGTCTCGTTTTAGTCAATTCCGGAAAGCGGTCGATTATTAGGCATCAAATCACTCCAACTAACCCCTCAACCAGCAAACGGGAATACTGGTCCTGATCATAGTGATGGTCGCTGCTGTCGCTATTTAGCAGGTCAGCTTTGACGATGCCGTGTTCTCCGAGCGATAAATCATCCAGCATGATATAGCGGATGCGGTTTTGCGCGCAAAACCGCTGCATGATCCTGTTGAACTCCAGGGTCAGCGCCGTTCTTTCGAGTTGCGAGGCTGTTACTTCCCGTCTGGCGTTGGCAACATCGCCCCAGTCGTTGCCGTCCTGAATGGTGGGCAGCGGGGCGCTGATGCAGACAACTTCGAAGCGCATTTTTAATTCGACCAAAAACCGGGAGTAACTTGTGATGGCTTTGTCCATCATCGCAGCAACCGGCTCCCGGTATTTTTGCGCCCGATACCAAATGACGAAGCCGGTATCGACTTCGCCCAGCATCACAATGATTTGCTTGGCGGCGGTTTGCCTGACGGCTTCCCTGAAGACGGGGTAGGCTTGGGTTGTTGAATTGGGGTTCTCCAATCCCGATGCTGTCGCACCAATGACGGTGAGTACATTGAAAAACAGGTTCGGAAACTTTTCTTTGAACAACGGGTGATTGAAAACAGGTGAATGCGAATCACCCAAAACCAATATTTCTCGCATAGAGTTATCCTGATAAATAAGTAGGGCATGCCCTAAAGATTTTATACGCAAGCTCGTCATCGTCGCCGGGAGCGGTGATCCAGCTCCTGGATGGTAAGCTAAAACCCATCCCTGGAGCCTGGATTCCGGCAATCCCTGCCGGAATGACGATTCGTTCATTGAATCTGATAAAGTAGAACTAAGGCGAGATTTAAAACATGGACTTAATACGCGTTAGCGTCCCGTCGATAAACAGCTTTTTTAGTTCCACCACCATCGCCGGATCAAACATGATGCCGGCATGGGATTCGATATGCGTTAAGGCTGTTTCCATCGTCCATGGTTTTTTATAGGGGCGGTTCGTCGTCAGTGCGTCGAACACATCCGCAAGTTTTACAATGCGTGCGGATAGCGGAATATCGTCGCCACTTAAGCCGTGCGGGTAACCGGTGCCGTCATAATTTTCATGATGACCTGCAGAAATTTCCCGTGCGGTTTCATAAAACGGGTTGTTGCCTAAAATGCGTACCCCATTGAGCGGATGCTCCCGCATAATTTCCCATTCCTCGGCGGTCAATTTATCCGGCTTTTTCAAAATGGCATCGGGCGTGGCAAGTTTGCCGATGTCGTGCAGCATGCTCATTAAGCCCATATGCGCGGCTGTTTCCTTAGCGACGCCCATGGCGATGGCTAGCGCTTCGGTGTAATGCTGCACACGGTATAAGTGACTGGAGGTATCCTGATCTTTGCCTTCGGCCGCCAAACATAACATGACTACCGCGTCTTTGTAGGCGGTTTCCAATTGCTCGCGCGCCGTATCCAAATTACGTTTTAGAACCAGCGCTTCCAATGCCCGCACCACGGTTAAATTGAGCTCGGCCGGGTCCCACGGTTTGGTGACGTATTTATAAATGTGGGCGTCGTTTACGCAGGTCAGCAGCGATTCAACATCGGCATAACCGGTCAGTAAAATACGGATGGCGTCGGGTTGGACTTGCAATGCATGGCTTAGCACCTGGTCGCCGCTGACATTGGGCATGCGTTGATCGCAAATAATCAAATCAACCGGATGTTCATTCAAAAACTCAATCCCTTCCTCGCCGCCATTGGCCGATAGCGTTTTATAGCCTTTGCGAAAGCTGCGCGTTAACGTCGCCAACACGTCGGGATCATCATCAACCAGTAACAGCGTATGCATCTTTAAGCGTCCTTAATCAAGCGAAGTGGGATAGCGATAATAAAGCGCGTGCCGCGATTTAATTCGGATTCAACGGTCAGCGCGCCATGGTGTTTTTCAATAATGCCGTAAGAAATCGACAAGCCAAGCCCGGTGCCTTCGCCCACTTCTTTGGTGGTAAAGAAGGGGTCGAAGATTTTTTTCCTGACTTCTTCAGGCATGCCGATACCGGTATCGGCGATACTGATGACCGCTTGATCATTCACCTTGGCGGTGGTGATGAAAATGCCGCCTTTATCGGGAATGGCCTGAATCGCATTGGCGAGAATGTTCATAAAGACTTGGTTGAGCTCGCCGGCATAGCATTCGACCATTTCATTGAGCGCGTAATCTTTCTCGATGGTAATGCGATCCTTGTATGTGTGATGCAGCATTTGCAAAGTCGAATCCAGGCCTTCTTCGAGCCGTACCGTTTTGACTTCGCCTTGATCGAGACGGGAAAAATTACGCAACGCCAGTACGATATTGCGGATACGGTCCGCAGCCTGCTTTTGGCTGCTCAGCAATTTAGCGAGGTCTTCGGTCACAAACGTGTAGTCAATTTGTTCCATATGAGCGTTTAATTTTTCTGCGCCCGGTTCGTCCATGCAGCTTTGGGCGAATTCGACCGTGCCTTTAATATCGTCGATGTATTCTTCCAGTGGCGGCATATTGGCGTAAATAGCGCCGATCGGATTATTGATTTCATGGGCGATACCGGCGACTAATTGTCCTAACGAAACCATTTTCTCGGATTGCACCAATTGCGTTTGCGCGGATTTCAGCTTTTGCAGCGTATCCTGCAATTGAGCGGTGCGGTCGATGACTTGGCGCTCCAGGCTAAGGTTCAAGTCTTCCAGCTCTTTTTCCACGACGACGAATTTATTAAACAACTCGCCTAAGCGCGTGGTCATGCGGTTAAACGCATTGCCTAAATCGGCCACTTCATCGCGCCCGGAAACCGGTACTTTGATCGATAAATCATTGGAATCTTCAATCGTGTGTATGGTGGCGGTCAATTTTTTGATCGGTGTGACCAGAATACGACTGAGCAAGCCGACCAGCACAAGCATCGGTACGCCGACCAACGCGGCGGCAAGCAACAAATTCTGGGTCAGTTCCAGCAGCGGTTGCAATGCAAGATTTTTGGGCATGAACGCCGCAATTTGGAAGCTGAAATCGCCGACGGTTACGGGTTTTGAAATCGAACCCAAATAGCTGATACCGTCAAAAAGCCATACGGGCCGTTCCGAAAAATTATCATTGATCTCGATTGTTTTTACGCCGTTAGCCGTAAAAAGGTCTGCGCCGCCCTGATTTCCTTCATGTGCTTTATGCAGTGCAAAGCTACTGTCTTTAGGCGCGAGCAGGCGGCTAATATCCTCCCAGGAATGGGTCATGACCAAATAACCCTGGGTTTTTAACTGCGGCGGTTTTAATGCCGTCACATGGGCGATGACGCTGCCGTTAATAAAAGGCACCTCATGTTTGAATACCAGCGCGTAATCCTGTTGCGTTTGCCAAGCCTGGGGCAGTTGGGTTTTTAACACATCCGGCTGCGTCGAGGCGATCAGCATGCCTTCCGCATTGAACACATATAAATCGCCTTGCAATTGATAATATTGTTTAAGGTTTATCAGCTCGGTGGTAATGCGTTTATCCAAATCATCCACCACCACATCCAGCATCACCGATGAAGCCCGCCAGGACAGCAAATTGGTGCGCTCGAACAGCAATACGTTACTGATTTCAGCGGCTTTATGGTCGGCGGTATCGGTAAGATTATGCTCGATCTGCTGGTTGATTTTTTCGCCGAACTGGTAGAACACCACCGCGCTCAAGGTCGTGGTTACCAGTAACACGATAAAACTGAACAACAGCGTTAAACGAACTGAAAGCGAAAAGCGCGACATGAGTTTACCCGGTTATTTGCTTGAAAATTGTTGCAGGATTTTGATTTGCGGACTTTGCGGTTTCGTTTCGACGTAACCGATCGCGCCTTTAATCCGCTCGACAAACAAAACAACGGCTTGCTCGGAATTTTGGGTGACCGGCGGAGTCTCGCCTTTGAACAGCATTTTGTCCCAGTAACTGCCCAATTTCTCCGGCGTGCTGTCAAAAATTTCGGCGGTAAAACGGGTGCGGGCGTCGGCTTTTGCGGGCAGGTTAATCGGCATGATGTTTTCGCCGTTTTCCCAATGCTTTTTCTTAAGCAAATAAATGGCCGCAATATCGTCTTTATCCAGTTGCGCGACAGGTAAATCTTTATTGGCGATGATGTATAAATCCGCCCGCGAAGGTGAAAGCGGCACTAACAAAGCGGCAAATCCTAAAATAATCAATCGCTTCATCAGAATAACACCGCAATCGAGCTGTAAAGGCCGGTTTGATTATGATAAATACTGCCTTGAGTTTGCTGCCATTCAAGCTTGAACGATAAGCGCGGCGCCGGGCGATAGACAATGCCGCCTAACGCGGTATCGGTAGCGGGCAGTTTGTTGGCGAATTCAAAATGTTCGTAACGGCCGATCAGGTTGAAATGCTCGACCAGCGGCACCGCCATTTGCACGTACCCGCCCCAGTCATGGCCGCGAAAACGGGATTGATCGGTATCAACCTGGGTGAACAGCAATTCACTTTCCAGTTCAAACCACTTGTGTTGCCAATTGCCGTCTGCGCTGATGGAGTTGCGCACTTCATCGCTGTGCTCAACGTTGGCATGTTGAAAAGCAACGCCCAGGTAATAATCCAGATCTTCATGGGCAATCCACCGTGCGCCTGAGACGGATTGGTAATGGCGTTCGTGAGAACTTAATGCTTTGTGGTTGAATTCTTCCACCGGCTGCCAATAGACTTCCAGCGCGTGACCGGTTAGCGCGTCGAAATCGTGGCGAAAGCTGACGCCGGTAATATAGTTGGCGCGAGAATAACTTGATGTGACAGGGCGATTCGTCGTCCATACTAACGGCGCGGCATGTACGATATTCCAATGGTTGATCGGCGCTAAAAATTTACCCGCGCGCAATGTGTCGTCTTCCGTGACTTCAATATCGTTATATAGCCGTTCAATGACCAACTGCGCGTTATTGAACTGTGCGCCGTCACTTTCTTTCCAAAGCGGCATTGAATAGGCTTCCGCCTCCAAAAAAGGATTGAGCCAGCGATTAAATTTGCCGGAAACAAACAAACTTAAGTCGTCCAATTCCAGGGTAGTGGGCGCGCGATTAGGCGAGCTGGTTACCAAGTTGGCATAACCCGAAACGGTGATGTCGTCCAGCCATGATGCCGTTTTGTCGGCATATAACGGCGGCGTGAAGCAGATCAGCGCTAAACTGAATGCATAAGCCAGTATGTGACGATTGGAATGTAGAAAAAATGACATAACCCTAAATTTAGTAGATAAATAGCATGGCGGCATTATACTCATCGTAGGCCCAAAATTGAGCATAGTTTGTATTGTATGGTGATGACTAGGATTACACTTCGGAGTTGAATCCGTCATGCTGAAAGTGGTAAAACTTGACCCCTGTATTTAATAAGGGTTTAACGGTATTTTTCGCTAGCTTCTTCACCCCCATTCGTAAATTCAAGGCTTATTCAGAAAAAAGGAAAACCAATGAGAGTTTTATTGCTGTTTGCGTTATCTATGGTATCCGTACAAACCCTAGCCGCCACCGCTTTGCCGGTTAAAGAAGTTGCCAGCGGCGTATATGTGCATTTTGGCAAACATCAATTCCCGGACAGCAAAAACCACGGTGAAATCGCCAATCTCGGTTTTATTGTCGGACAAAAATGCGTGGCGGTCATTGATAGCGGCGGCAACCCCGAACAGGGCTTGGTTTTAAAACAAGCCGTTATCGAAGCCACACAGACGCCGATTTGTTATGTGATTAACACTCATGTTCATCCCGACCACATCAACGGCAACAGTGCTTTCAAAGCGGCCGGGGTTAAATTCGTCGGCCATCATAAATTAGCCGGGGCAATGGCGGCACGCGGCTCATACTATTTGGGCAAAGCCGCGGACCAATTAGGCGTCAAAATGAGTGCTGCCGATTTAATTCCCCCCGATATCGAAGTTAAAGACAGTTTGAAGCTGGATTTAGGCGGACGCACTTTAACCTTGAAAGCCCATCCTGCCGCGCATACCGATAACGATTTGAGCGTCTATGACGAAAAAACCCATACAATATGGCTGTCGGATTTATTGTTTACCGAGCATGTGCCAACGCTGGACGGCAGCTTAAAAGGCTGGCTTTCGGAAATTGACAAACTGGAAAAACAGTCTTTCCGTTATGTGATTCCGGGGCATGGCGAATTAGTGACGGATTGGCCGCAGAGCATGCAGGCGCAAAAGCATTATTTAACCTTGTTGCAAACTGAAATTCGCGCTGCCATTAAAAAAGGCCGGCATTTGGAAGACGCCGTGCAAACAGTCGGTTATTCCGAGAAAAACAATTGGGCCTTGTTCGATGAATATCACCGCAAAAACGTCACCACGGCTTTTGCCGAATTAGAATGGGAAGATTAGTCGATAATGCTGTGGACTTAAGAGTGCGGGCTCCTTCTCCCCCAGGGAGAAGATTTCTTTACTCTGATTAAGTCAATTAACCGGCAGCTAAAAGATTGTTAACATTCCGCAAAGCTAAAACAAAACAGGAAAGACTATGAAATACTCAAAACTATTACCGGCAATTTTCACAATTACATTACTACCGATTGCCGCTATCGCCGCTGAAGATGAAAAGATTTGGAATAACGTTTTGAAGCCTGAATACTATGCCCAGCAAGCGATTGAAGAATCCGATAACGTGATTGAACTGGAAGCGCCAGTACGCGCAGAAGACCCTGCTTTAGTGCCGGTCAAGGTCACCAGCAAGATCAAGCAAACCAAAGAACACTACATCAAAAGAATCCTGGTGTTAGTCGATAACAATCCTTTTCCATTCGTCGGCGATTTTGAGTTTACCCCGGAAAGCGGCAAGGCCGACATTGCGATGCGGATACGGGTTAACAGCAACAGCTATATTCGCGCGATTGCCCAAACGAATGACGGCAAATTGACGATGACGAAAAAATTCGTCAAAGCCAGCGGCGGCTGTTCCGCTCCGATCGGAGCCAACTTAGATGAAGCGATGGCTCGCTTGGGCAAAATGAAATTCAGGTTGGATGGGGACGTTAAAGTCGGCGAGCCAACCTCAGTGCAGTTAATGATCAGCCACCCGAATATTACCGGCATGCAAATGGATCAAGTCACACGCTTTATTAAAAAAGCGCATTTTGTTAAAGACGTTAAAGTGTCGTTTAACGGCAAACCGGTGTTTAGCGCCAAAACCGATATTGCGATTAGCACCGACCCTAATTTCAGATTCTATTTCGTACCGGAAAAAGTGGGCGAGTTAAAAGCCGAAGCGACCGATACGTCTTGCGAAACGCCAACCAAGAGAGACGTTTGCACGAAAGGCGATACTTATACTGAAACGTTTAAAATTCAGCCGTAGTAGGTTAAGTCTGGCGGTGCGTGGGAACGGTGCGGGAGCGTCAACTAATCGTGCCTCCCGCGGAATGAGTAATTGCATGGCCTGTGCTTTTCGTTTAAGGATAGGCCGTCGTGGTAAAGACGCAATTCAATGACACTGAGGAATTCATTCCGTTCATGTCGGATTTTATCGTCGGCTGGCAAGGTGTTTTCCTTACGCAATTCATTACAAGATAATTGATAGCAAAGCTATCGTGTTCTTGATTGCAGGAGTAACCCAAATAAGCTTCGTAAAGTTTTTGAAGAAACGGATTAGTGCATTGCTGCGCTTCACTGCCTTCAGCCTAATCTACGTTCTGTAGCAGTCGGAGGCGGGTTGGCCGCCTCCGATGGATGAAAACCTGTGATCTCTTGTCAGATACGACAATGCCTTTGTGCAAGCCTGATCACGTTTAGATTCGGCTTATCCGTTTCCGCTTTTACTTGGCGTCGGCCCCTCGCCTAGAATCAACTCGGAATAAGCCTTGGTATGTTGGAATAGCAATTGACTCGGCCAACTGATGTCAGTTTTGTCGGTTGGGGATTGAGTGCTTTGCGCGGCTTGCGGTAGCGTCATCAGCTCAGTTGCAGTTGCCGCACTCATGTTATTGTCAATAGTCACCGTATACTGATAAGCGAATTCGTTAGCGGCATCGGCGGACGTTTCGCCATTGAGGCCGGCTCTATTGATCGATGTGTAAGGGCCTGCGACCAATTCACCTAGGGCGGCATCAGCCAGCGCCACCTTGATTGTGGCATCCAACACGGTCAAATCGTCGTAGTAAGCCTTATAAATCGGCGGCAGTGCTGTCAGCAGTTCCTTATTCCAGGCGCGTGGCACAATGTCTAAATAATTGTAAAGATCGGTGTTCCACAACTGCCAAGGCTGAGTGCCGTTGCTTCCCCCAAATCCTGCACCATTAAACAGCTGAGCGAATGGGCCATTGCCGGGCGTCGCTCCGGCAGTTGGATATGCTTGAGCTTGTTCTACTGTCCATGTGGAGTTTTTCAGCAAGCCGGCGGTCGGATCAAAAGCCGCCATGGCTAAAGTGGGTGACAACGCGCCTGCCAATGAATGGCCGGTGAAAGTCAGGGTGCAGCCAGACGAATCGACAGAGGCCAAGAAGTCTATTAGCGATTGATGGGTAATGACTGTGTCGGTCATCGCTAAAAGATTGGTTATCCCGGTGTTGGTGGCGCTGGATATGCAAGGGATTTTTGAGCTCGGAGATGTGGCGTTTTTATTGCCCGCCCACGCTTGCAATGCGCCTTCCCAGGCGACTACAGATTTGACATTAAAGTCCTCTATAAGCCAGTCGTAGGCTGAGACGAAGTTGGTTGCGGCGATAGCAACGATGTAACGCTGCAATGATGGACTAAATACAACGGCCATAGCGTTGGTCGCATTGCATTTTACGCTGTGGGTAAGCCAATTGATGCTGTGAAACTCAGGAGGAATCACAAAAACCTGGGGACCCCACACAGTCGTCCAATCGTTGGCTCCCAGAGGTGGCGGGTTAGCTGTATTATTTTCAAGAATAGCGCCGGCAAAGTCCTGTTTTAGTTGCGTTGTGAGGGTTGCTTGCGCCTCCGCGGCCGCTTCCTTTAACAATGCGGGGAAATCTATTCCATCTCCCAACTTGATTGTCAAAAATTGTCCTGAAACGGCATTAGACAAAAGCGAAAAATAAAAAGTTGTTTGCCATGGGTCATAACTGCTCATGTGTTTTTCTCCAAAAATATTAGTGGCATGTGTTGGAATCCAGATGATGTTGATTGGGGCATTACCTGATTGCTTGTATAACGCCTAACCTACGGCGTAGGACAATATCATTATTCCGGATTTCATGTAAGTGACATGGATGTGACAGTTGCGGGCAAATAAACTATCCGGTATTGAGGAATATAGTGAGAGTGAGCCGGGTAGATATAAGGTTGGGCAACGCTTTTCTGGCCAACATTATCGCGTGGTCACTGTTGGGCAAACGATAAGGCTGTTTGCCCAACCTACACCTCATACTTTGTTGCATCTTCATTATCCCCAAGTGCCCTCGGTATTCCTGGCTTGCGTATTGGCTGCCTCGATCAGAGTGATGTTGTAAGCCAGCCAGGTAGGCCGGAATAAGCCGGTTCGAGCAACAGCGAGAACTGGCGTTTCCGGCAAACTCCATCCAAATTCGCCGGAAACGCCACCTCGCGCTACGCGCTTGGATGGCCTTATTCCGGCCTACTCGGTTAGCGTAGGGAGGCAATGGTAAATGAGCTTGACTGCTTTGCCAGCGCCAATTCATAGCTTGTACTACGCCCTCCGCCGTCCGCTTTTACCAACGCGTCTAGCTCGATAAGGCTGAGAATATCGCGGTAGGCGGTGTCCTGAGAGCACTTCGCCAGCTTGGCCCACTTGGATGTGGTCAGCTTACCTTCGAAGCCGTCCAGCAGTCGGTTGAGTACCTTGATCTGACGCTCGTTCATTGGCGCGCTGGCAAAACGTTCCCAGAATTTGGCTTTTGCCAGTACGGCTGACAGTGTTTCGTCGGCTCGGGCGATGGCGCGTTGCAGGCACGCGAGGAACCACAGCAGCCACTCGGTTACGTCCAGATCGCTTTTTTGGCTGCGTTCGAGCACGTTGTAGTAGTCTGTCCGCTCCTGCTGAATCTGCGCCGAGAGGCTGTAGAAGCGCTGTTGGCTCTGTTCCGACCTCGCCAGTGCCATGTCGCCGATGGCGCGGGCGATGCGGCCATTGCCGTCATCGAACGGGTGCAGGGTGACAAACCATAGATGCGCCAATCCCGCCTTGAGCACCGGATCGAGTTCGCCCGGCTGTTCGAACCAATCCAGAAATATCGTCATTTCCGCTGCTAACCGATTTGCCGGTGGTGCGGTGTAATGCACTTTTTCGCGGCCGCATGGATTGATGACGGAGCCTGAGATGACTTGCATCGGCCCGCCCGCATCATCACGCCATGCGGCTACCCGAATCTGCGCCAAACCGCTACGCCCGGTCGGAAACAAGGCCCCGTGCCAGGCAAACAGGCGTTCGGCAGTCAGCGGAACGGCATAGCGCTGAGTGGCGTCAAGCATCACCTCGACAATGCCTTCGACGTGGCGATCCAAGGGGGCTAAAGCGCCGATGTCCAAGCCCAGGTGTCGGGCAATTGATGAACGCACCTGTTCAGCATCCAGCCGTTCGCCTTCGATCTCGCTGGTTTTGACCACATCTTGGGTCAATGTTTGCAGCCAGGCTTCATCCCGTAGCGAGAAGCCCAGCGATTCCATGCGGCCCAATAGGCGGCCTTGGACATGTCGAACCGTCGCCAGCGGCGTCGCCAATCGCGTCATGTCGTAGCGCCGGTTGGGCCAGTCGGGGTGTTGCCAGATGTAGGTTGTCATGCCAGTTACTCCGCATTAAGTGCGGATATTGTGTTGTGTTATCTCCGCAAAGGCAAGTCTATTCTCCGCATTAAATGCGGTGTAACAAATATCCAATCTCCGCAACAGCTCGGACATAAGATAAAGACTTTTCTCCAACTCCATGCCTTGCTGCTACAATGCGTCCATCTTAAACTGCACAAGAACTCAAAAAATGGATGTAATCCAACGCATTGCCGAAGAATTAGCCGTTAACGTCAAACAAGTCAGCGCCGCTGTCAACCTGCTGGACGAGGGTGCGACCGTCCCATTTATTTCCCGCTACCGGAAGGAAGTGACCGGCGGCCTGGATGATACCCAATTAAGGTTGCTGGAAGAGCGTTTGGGCTATTTGCGCGAATTGAACGCGCGGCGCCAAACCATTCTGGATAGCATCAGCTCTCAA
Source organism: Methylobacter sp. Wu8 (assembly GCF_036440755.1). Classification (NCBI taxonomy): domain Bacteria; kingdom Pseudomonadati; phylum Pseudomonadota; class Gammaproteobacteria; order Methylococcales; family Methylococcaceae; genus Methylobacter; species Methylobacter sp. Wu8. Next base: position 43,278 of record NZ_JAZGVT010000062.1, read on the forward strand.
GGCAAGCTGACGCCGGAACTGGAAAAAGCCATTATCGATGCCGACACCAAAACGCTGCTGGAAGATTTGTATTTGCCCTACAAGCCCAAGCGCCGCACTAAAGCGCAGATTGCCCGCGAAGCAGGTCTTGAGCCGCTGGCCGATGCGTTGTTGGACGACCGCAGCCTGATTCCCGAGCAAGTCGCCGCAGGTTATATCGATGCCGAAAAAGGTGTACCCGATGCCGCCGCCGCATTGGATGGCGCACGGCAAATCATCATGGAGCGCATTTCCGAGGATGCCGAACTGTTGGCCGAACTGCGTGAGCGCATCTGGCAAAAAGGCATTGTTCATGCCACGGTTGTGACCGGAAAGGAACAGGAAGCGGCGAAGTTCAAGGATTATTTCGATTACGAGGAAGCCATCAACAAGATCCCGTCGCACCGGGCTTTGGCGTTGTTTCGCGGACGCAATGAGGACTTGTTGAATCTGACGCTTAAACCCGGCGCTGACGATAAAATGGAGCACGATCTTTGCGCCCAGTTTGTCGCCCGTCGCTTGAACATTACCGACAGCTCAAAACCTGCCGACGCCTGGCTGGCGGAAACCGCGCGGTTCGCCTGGAAAATCAAGCTGTACACCCGCATCGACCTGGACTTGAAACTGAGGCTGCGCGAAGCCGCCGAACTTGAAGCGATCCGGGTTTTCGCCAGCAATTTAAGAGACTTGCTGCTGGCCGCACCGGCAGGCCCTAAAGCGACGATGGGCCTGGACCCCGGCATACGCACCGGCGTCAAGGTTGCAGTGGTCGATCCCACCGGCAAGCTGCTGGCGACGGACACTATTTATCCGCACCCGCCGCGCAAGGACTGGGACGGGGCGATAGACACATTGGCAAAGCTGATCCAAAAGCATAAGGTCGATCTGGTCAGCATCGGCAACGGCACGGGTTCCCGGGAAACCGACCAGTTGGTGGCCGATGTGATGAAGCGGCACAGCGAACTCAAATTCACCAAGATCACCGTATCGGAAGCGGGGGCGTCGGTTTATTCGGCGTCCGAACTGGCCGCCAAGGAATTTCCCGAGCTGGACGTGTCCTTGCGTGGTGCGGTTTCGATCGCCAGACGCTTGCAGGACCCGCTGGCGGAACTGGTCAAGATCGACCCGAAATCGATCGGTGTGGGCCAGTACCAGCACGATGTGAATCAGGTGCAGTTGGCCAAGGGGCTTGATACCGTGGTCGAGGATTGCGTAAACGCGGTCGGCGTGGACGTGAATACCGCATCGGTGGCCCTGCTTAAACAGGTCTCCGGCCTGTCCGCCAGCATCAGTGAGAATATCGTCGCGTTCCGCAATGAAAACGGCCCATTCGCCAACCGCAAGCAGTTGAAAAAAGTGCCGCGATTGGGCGACAAGGCTTACGAGCAGGCGGCAGGGTTCCTGCGCATCATGAACGGCGACAACCCGCTGGATGCCTCTTCTGTGCATCCCGAAGCTTATCCTGTGGTTGAAGCGATCATCGGAGACACCGGAAAATCCATCCGCGACCTGATCGGTCAGAGCCAGTTTCTACGCGGTCTGAATCCTGCCAATTACACTAATGAGCATTTCGGCTTGCCGACGGTGACCGACATCTTGCAGGAGCTGGAAAAGCCCGGCCGAGACCCGAGACCGGAATTCAAAAGCGTCGAGTTCAAGGCAGGCATCGAGAAGATTACCGATCTTGAAGTCGGCATGAGACTGGACGGCGTGGTCACCAACGTCGCCAACTTCGGTGCGTTTGTCGACATCGGCGTCCATCAGGACGGGCTGGTGCATATCTCGCATTTGTCCGATAGCTTCGTCAAAGATCCGAGGGATGCGGTTAAAACCGGCGAAATGGTCAAGGTGACGGTGCTGGAAGTTGATGTCGAGCGCAAGCGCATTTCGTTATCGATGAAAACCAATCCTGAGGCGAGCGAAGCCAGACCCGAGCGAAACAATCAAAAGCAGGCGGCGCACAAACCGAAACAACAGGCGCCGGTGCAAGGCTCAATGGCCCGCGCCTTTGCCAAGGCGCGGATCAGTAAATAATTGCAGCTCTGCTATACTGACTTTCAGTATTAACACACCAACAGGATTTGATATGCGTAAATTCGGTCGTTTTTTTGTTTGTTTTCTTTTCGTTAGCCTATCGATTGTTTATGCGCCGATGAGTCAGGCCGATATGCAGCAGGGTTATGGTGATACGAGCCATGCCCCCGTCAGTCGGGCGGATAAGCCGCAACAGCAAAGTTATGGCGACAAGGTTGGCAACAAGGCGCTGAACGCCTTTGCCAACCTGACCACCGGTGTGCTGGAAATTCCCAAAAACATCATTAACACGACCAATAAAAGCAATATTTTTTATGGCGTTGTCGGCGGGTTGTTTAAAGGGCTGGTTCACACCGGCGGGCGCATAGGCGTAGGCATTGCCGATTTGGTCACCATTCCCCTTCCTACCAAGCCCATCGCGCACCCTCGGTATATCTGGGAAAATTTTGATGTGGACACGACTTACGGGCCGGTATTCCGGCTGGACGAAACCAAGGAAACAGAGCGTCCTGCCGTTCAAGCGCCCAGCGTAGCGCCGGTTGTCGCGGCGCCTCCCGTTGCAGCGCCGGTTGATCGTTCGGCTCAGTACCGCATGGAAGAAGACAACAGGAAACGGGATGCCTTGTTCAAGGATAAAATGACGAAATAAGCATCGTTGCTTAAAATAAAAAAGCCCGGAGGTGGAAACCTGCCGGGCTTTTTTATGCGCTGTCATTCTTTATCTTGAAAACCGCAGCTGAACGTTCCAAAACCCCGTTCGCCTGTCGTTACCGCATTACTTTTCCGAATCAGGCGTTGCCGGAGGAACAAACTCCGGGTGCGCAACACTAAGCTTGGCGCCGACTTCGCCGGTGTAAAACACCAAAATCTTCAGCGGCTCTTCGCCCGTGTTGCGGCCATTGTGCAGTACGCCTACAGATTCAGGCAGAACGTCGCCGGCATGAAGGAACTTAACCTCGCCGGTGGCGAGCCTTAATTCCAGCTCGCCTTCCATGATGTAGCCAAACGAAGGCACCGGGTGTTCGTGCCATCCGGTCTCGCCTTCCGGCGCAATCTCAACAGTCAGTGCCGTGACTTCGCCTTGGCCTTTGGGATAGATGATTTGTTTGCCGTCCCAACTGGTGGTCGTTTTGAGCAGTTGGGTAACTTTTATGGTTGGATTTTCATCCAGGGCCGATGCTGCAAGCGGGCAGCATAGCGTCAGCAACAATATTAACTGCGTTTTGAGGTTCATATAAAAACCGCTCTCTTCAATTAACCCGGAGGCCAAGTCATTTGCCGGCCGCCCAGCAAATGCAAGTGCAGGTGATAAACGTCCTGCCCGCCTTTCCTGTTGCAGTTAAATACGGTTCTGTAGCCTTCTTCGGATAAGCCTTCCTGTTTAGCCAGCGTTGTTGCCGTTTGTAATATTTGACCTGCGAGCAGGCTGTCGTCCAGGTCATTCAAGGTTGCAAAGTGGCGCTTGGGGATAATCAGGATATGCACCGGAGCCTGGGGATGAATATCCCTGAAAGCCAGAATATTATCATCTTCAAAAACCACATCCGGTTTAATCACACCGGCAACCATTTTGCAAAATAAACAATCAGTCATTATTTTTTACCTTTTTGTATGAGCGACCTGGTCGGTCAAAACTGTCGGCTTTGGAATATACGCTTCTTTTCGTTCAGTGAGAAGGTGCTGTATTTTTTAAGTTAGAGGGACGGAAGTAGCACTGGTTGATTCCCGGAGTAGCGGGAGCGGCATGATACGGAAGACAGACTACCCAGTGCTGGAAACCCGTTTCAGGGGGGCATCGACCATTGCGTATAAGGAAACGAAAGCGCAGCAGCCTGAAACGGGAGTAGGAGAACCATCTGTATATCCAATATAAAATCAAGCTATACCTCACGCGGTCACGCCTGTGGATTTTTCAAATAGCTGGAATTTTGGGTTTAAAAGTGTTTTTACTTGTTCCTTGAACGCAGATTTCACTTTATCAAGGCAGTCGTCGATGGCTTCCTTTACATATCACTACATTTTAGCTGTGCTTTTTGAATCCTTAAAATGGGATTGCCCGATTTCGAACTGCCTGAAAAAAGCGAAATATCGAAATTGAAATAGGCGTCGATCAAATTGCTATTATTTGTCAAGTTACTAAAACTGCCATAATTAGCAGTGATCCATGAAGTTATAGCGCTCTCCATATCGCCTATATAGCTGTCATTAGTAAAGTCTGTCGGCACCCTCATCATTACCGGGACACTGACAGGTTTAATAGCAAACGCTGAACTACTGTTGGATAGATAATTAAATGTAACTACGACCTGAAACTGGCCAATGGTCTGCTTAGCGTCAGTCGAATAGTCCATCAAAAGCGCATTAAAAAGGTTTGTAAGCCGACCGGTAAGACTACTATCTCCTGTGCCGGAAAGCGCTCCAATATCTATCGGAGCATCGGTAACAAGCAGTGGATAAAGAATGCTCTTATAGGAAACTTCAGATGTTTCGTAATGAAACTCCTGAGCAAGGCTCATGTTGCGCATAACCTTCATGGCTATAATGCCGTCTTGATGGGTAAGGATATTAAAGGGGATATTTGTGGCGGATTTAGCGAAAGGCCAGCTCGGAATAAGCGATTGTGCAGGTGCTACAACGACAGTACGCTCTTCTATGCTTTCCGGCGAATTTGTTGTGACTTCACTGTCGGGAGAATAAATGTAGGTCACACTTTGAGTCGAGTCAGCTGGGGTTCCATCAACACTTGAGGTGTACCCTGATATTTTAAGTTGGGGTACAAAGCCCAAACTGTTCGAACTGTCTGTAGATTCAACCGTAACAGTCCAATCACCAGAAGTCTTGTCTGCTTTTTCAGTTACCTTAAAAGAACTTTTAAGATAATTTACAGCGGGAGTCGCCCCGCCAGCAGTAGGCCATGAATAATTGGCAACATGCTTAACCAGCTTTGCAAAGTGCTCGATAGCATCGGATAAAGGTGATTGTCCTTTGCTCGGGCTTTGAGTTGTACTTAGGGTATCGAGCGTACCCTTAAGTGACGGATACACCGTCCTGAACTGGACAAGAGCGTCAAGAAGGTCCGGTGATGATGGGGGCGTTACTGGTTGCGGTTCAGACTGATCCGATATGCCCTTATTGATACTAACTTCCAAGCCAAGGCTGTCCTGGGCTACATAGCTGTGGGAATACTCGCCATTAAGGCTCCAGGCCTTGGCATACATCATTTCTTCATTTTGGTCTGTAACCGGCTTATCTACGTTTGCCAGGTCGTCGGCATAGAGCCTGCCTAACCTAGGCGGAGTGGGGAAAGCCCTTAGAGGCATGGGAACCGCAATGGACCCAATATCGATTGGATCGGGCTCATTTACGAACTTAAACCAGGAGCCTGCATTATATATGGCACTGGAACCGTCCTCATTTATTGTTATCTGCTCAATGTCATGCTCCAAGGCGGTCAATTTAAAAGACAGATCAGCCGTGTAGGTACTATGTTTGCTTAATTGTTTCGGAAAAATACCAAGGGCCATATATGACTGCCCATTACTAATAGGCACGGTTGCTTTTCCTGTTGTAAGAGTTGCCTCCGCTTTAGTCACCTTAGACGGAACAGGTGTGCCCAGGAAATTTATAGTACTGGTAAAACCGCTATTGGCACTTGTTTCCAAAACGGCGACTGCGTCCATCTTGTAGAAATTACCAAGTTCCTTAAGGCACTCCTGCCTGTACATCTCTCGAGCCGCTGCTAACGCTGCCTTAATTCCGCTGCCAGAACCGGGAGAATAGGTAACGTAGTTTATCAAGTTACTAACTATTGTTTTTTTGTGCCCGGCCAGCTTAGAAATAGCTCCAGGATTAATAATCGCGGCAGGCGTCATCATCTCTGGCGTGAACATGGTATCCAAGGCTTTAAGGAAGGCTTGCATCTCGGCATCAAGGTCCACATTAGTGGCGGTAGCTGTTGATGGGGTGGTTACACCACCACTTACCGTAGCGACAGGAATATTGGCTCTTGACAGTAGCTTATTAGATAGCGGCTTGGGCGAATAACAATAATAAACGGGTGTGCTACCCGTCGTTACAAAAGATATATCAATATCACCGGAGGCTCCATACCTCACCACCCAGACTTGGTGGGCATTGGGAGCTGCGCCTTTCCTGTCGATCGCCCCTACGGCTATCTTCATATTCTCTGTTGCGTAAGCGGTCTCAAAAGCTGTTGCAAAGGGTTTAAGGTCATTTTGATAATTGGGACTTGTATCGGTACCTTTATTAACCAGCGAGTGCGGCGACGCAGTCATAACGGATGATGTGATCCTTGGATCGACCGAAAAAGCAGGATCTACATATTGCGTGCGCTCAAGGGTGAGATTTACATTAAGGGCAAAGTAAGTGTTTGGGTTAATGCTGGCTGCTGTGACGACAACAGCCACTGGACTTAATGGGGTAGATAGTGGAGCATTGGTATCCAGTGCTTTGTAGATCGCACCAAGATTTGTCTGGATACCCGACTTAACTTTATTGCTGTCCACGTTTGTTGCAAACGATGTGCTAACCGTTGCAGTAGTCGCAGGATCGGAAAGCTGGTAAATGGCTTTTGCGTATGCCCAAAGATCTGCCTTCTGATGAGCCAATGGTGCCTGCCCAGCCTCACTACCGTATCCTTCGAAATCAAAGTCGAAATTTAAATCAATGTTACCTTGCGCATCGAATGAATAATCAATGTGCAGATAGGGTAACTGCTTAAGGCTTATAACGGGGTCTGTGTAGAGCATAGCCCCTGTTGGCACCGTTGCAGGCGTTATCGCCGACCATTCATTACCAAAAAGGTCTACAGGTATAAGCGTAAACGTAGGAACCGTTTGGCTCACTATATCCTGATAAGGATTCATACTTGTTGGCGGTGTGCCGGACCCGTCCGGCACAAATGGCGTTACGGGGGAAAAGACGTGGTCGTAGTACCAGGTATTTATGTCCGTTTTGGATTTATTCTTCGGGCTTATAGTGGTAGCGACACCTCCAAAGCTCGCGTTAAGGAGATTGTAAGTGTGGTTAAGCGTACTTGCAAAAGGAACAGGATTTTGCGGCGCAGGAACATTTCTGGTCACCCTCATGGGAACCTTGCCTGGATCAAAGTAGGCGCGAACTACCTGCTCGCCTGAGTCTTCAATATAGAGGTTACTTGTTTTGTTTGCGCCGCTATAGGTGCTCGTCGGTTCACTTAGCAATACACCTGTGGTATATGCCGTAATCCCAGTTAAAGTGACTACCAGGCTTATTTCGGCCACACCGTTTGTGTCAAACAACGTATCGGGCACACCATCCCAGTAAAGGTAATCCCCCCCCGTGTTGGTTACCCCTCCTGTCCATAATTTATAAACAAAATCGGGCGACGTGTTATTTGCGGGTACTGTTGAACTGATCTCTGTCGAGAAGTCGCTCTGCAAGATAAATAAAACATCTCCACCTATCGTAGTAAGAACTGCTTCTCCGTTGCTAACATAACTAAGCTGAAGATTGTATATAGGATTGGCCGTGGCAATATCATTAATAAGCCGCTCCAGACGCACCAGCCCTAGAGGGTTGACTTGGCCGAGCTGGTAAGTGTTTTTCAGGTAAGCTATCTTTTGGCCTTTTGCCGTCGGCAGCGGAATCTTCTTTATCTTGAATTCAACTGTAGTGACATAGCAATTTGCAGGCGCAGATGGCGCTGTTCCCGTGCCGTCAACAACACCGGTTTGGAGGTTAATCGTCGCCGCATTTAAACTGCAATTTGCCGGAAGCACACTGCCAGAGGAAAGGCCATTAATCAAAGAGACAGGAAAGTGCCATAGGCTCGAACTTGCGCCGGTATCTATTCCCACCTTCAACTGATATTGCTTGTTTTCAGGTGGGTGAGCCAAAGGCATTAAACCTGAGCTTGCAAACTCGGCCGTATCAAGAGTAGGGGCGCCTGTTCCAACAAAATCCGATGGTTGCCGTATAAGACTTGAATTGGCGGCAGTGCTGCTGCACATAAATAGAGGGCTAAAAGTCGTACCCCACGAAGCGGCATCCGGGCAATTTACATTCATGCTGATCGACAGCGCGGGTGTTGTAGCAGACGGGTTGGCTTTTGATCCTGAAGGCACATTAAAAGTGATCGGCATTTGTTGCCCCGTGGCAACGTAAAGCGCTTCGCCGTTATACCTCGTTCCATGAAGCATGAATCGGGTCGTAAGGCCGGCGATGGAATCATAATACGGCTGAGGTGTTGGAGTGCCGGATGGCTTTGCCTCTAGCGCCGTAATGACATCATATATGGTTGAGGTTCCATCGCTGGCAAAAACACCGAGTTCTTCGGCCTTGTCCATTGCATTGCTAACGGTCAGCATAATGAACTCGATAAATATATTTTGTTGATTGGTTATTATGTCTGCGGCCGGTGGAACGGGTTCGGGGGTAGGCGCAGTTTGGGTCAGCTCTTTGCTGGATGTTAGCGTAACGGTTGTGCCGGGCAGGATGGGGAAAAAAACCGCTTTATACTGAGACCCTGAGGATGGGGCAGCCGGTTCTTTAATCGTGATATCAAACAACGCAGTATTCGCGGTTGCCTGATAAAAAAGCGCCTGCACATCCGCTAAAGTGGGGGCAACGGAACTGTAGTTATATGGGTTAGCCGCAGTGATTGGCTTGTTGTTAAGCGCCTTGGTAAAGGCCTTGATATTGGCGAGGGTTATTGGGGTGCTCGTGCCGCTACCTGTGCCGACAACGTCACTATAGGCCGATGGGGAGGCTGGGTTGGTTGTGGCGTAAAGCGCCCACACGAGCAAGCCTTCAACAAAGTTCTGGTATGAATCGTTACCGGCTTCTTCGAGGTTCATCGCAAACTGGCATACATAGTACCAGTCGCCGGTGCCGGTGGAGGTCGGCTGCGGAAGGATGTCAATATTCAGCGCCTTTGAAGACGATGCAGTAAGCGGCTGCCAAGTCACCCGTGGCGGAGGCGCCATCGGAGCTGCGTGATTTTTCAGCGACAGAAGCGCCGCCGGAGCCGCAGGGAGACTTTCCATCAAAAATGCCATCTCAGGCAGGCGGGGTGGCGACGGTTGATGGTGCACAACAATCCAGGGTGCCGAACCCTGCTGTAAACTACTCAGCGTTGCCTGTGTATGGAAGGTGGTCGAGAAATGGCAGTGAATATGGATGGTAAATAGACCAAGATCGATACTGACCGTAATAGCAACATCAATGGATGCGGTGACTGAAACATGGCAGGGTTGGTAGGCGATCAACGTCGCATCGGCACGTATAAATGCAGTCACATTGAGCGATGCTTGAATGATGGCGAAATTAATTGACCCCTGGATATGCCCCACTATCTCGACTGCGGCGCAAATGTCGTAATATTCATAGTCTTCACCGCCGATGCTCGGCGTGAATTTGGCAAAGATACCCTGAAAGAGCGCCTCCAGGACAATGCTGGCGGAAGCGCTGAGCGGGCCTTTATGAAAGGCTATTCCTCTGCCCACGCGCAGTCCTACGCCAATCTCGGTAATGGGATTAAAGTTGCCATTGGTTGCATCGGGCAAGGCTTTTGGATGCAGGCCGTTCAATTTGGCAAAGTAGAAACCGCCAGCCCCGGTAAAGCTATCGGCGGTAACGGAAAAGGAATGGGAGAAATCAAGGTTGTAGGGAAAGCCTATGTTGAAAGAAAAATCCCCGTTCGTGTAAATCGACACCGATATAGAAGGCAACGTGACAAAGGCGTTACCGAACTGCATTGTGCGGATCTTGGTCGGCAGCGTCAGAAAGCCCTCATATTCGCCTACCGTCTCGCTCACCTTGCGGTAAAGTATCTCGGCGTAAAGCCCTGCCAGTTTGTTAAGCGTTGCATTTTTACCTGTTGCAACGTTCACCATCAGGCCGTACATCCGGGGATCGTCAAAGATAAACTGCACGTCGGCCTGGCCGAGGAATTTGGCATAGGCGCCGACAAGCCAGCCGCCGTCTTTTGCAAATGCCATCGCGGGAGATGATGTGCCGCTCAGTTGGCTTATGGCGTATCCAAGGTCTGCAACAGCCTGCTCCACGGTGGTTGGCGGAACCGTATAAGTTGATGGCCAGGCAGGCGTTGGATTGTCGTTAAATTCAATATGCTGTCCCAGGGCAAGCAGCTCGATGTCGATAATGGATGCGCCTTTGCCTGGAACGGCGGGCGGTTGCTCGTTTACAGGATCCCATGAAATTGGGTTCTGTGTGAGGAAGGGGATAGTGCCTGAGTAAGCTATTGCAAAAGAGAGACCACTATTTCCTTGAGCTTTCTGCGCTGAATCATATTTTAGTGTGATACCTGTAATCGTAACACCAAAGATTGTGTTGGATGGTGTTAGGGTGCAGGAGACGATCTTTTGCGTATTGGTGATAGCATCGTGCGGAGGGACAATTTCAATTTCAAATGTCACATCACTTAATACGCTATCAAAGCTGATATCGTTCAGAAGGCCAAACCAAGGGGCGGGCAGTATGAAAAATGGATTATCCGTTACCTTTGCTACGAACCAGGCCATCAGTGCGCCAAGGCTTGGCAGGCTGGTAATAGTGAAAGTGGCTGTTTTATTGGGCGGTGATGCGGCGGCATTGTCAGTGTAAGTCCCGCTCGCAGCCAGTTGCTGGCCGTCGATCTCATCGGATATGGAGGCCGATATCTCTTTCGTGGTTTTTGTAAGGTCGCAGCTTAAAGTAAATTCAAAGCCGTCCATTTCAAAATCGGCAGAGACCTTGTTTTGGCTGCTGCCCAAGGTGATTTGCAATTCTGCTGATATTTCGCCCGCACTGTCCAGCGTCCAGTTTCCGTCGAACACGCCATTAAAAGCATAAGCACTGTTATCGCCGCCTTTAACGTAGGTGTAGTCGACAGATAAAGCCGCTATGGAAAAATCATTGAGTGCGGAAGGAATATATGAGGAGGCGCCTGATACAAAAATATCAGCAAGGTAGGGCAAGGTGATCGAATACGTTTTGGGTGGTTTTACACCGGGATTTAGATTATTCCAGGTTTTCTGAATATCCAAATAACCATCAAACGTCCAGGTGCCCGTACCGGTGTCGATGGCAACTTTTGCACTCAATGCCAATTTGCCCAAACACAATAATTCACCCAGCAGACTTGCATTGACAGCACCACCAGCCGCAGAGAACTGAACCGCCAGTCCTGCAATGCCTAGAACAGCAGGAGAACTATCTACACCCCGAATCAAAGTTAAAGCATTTTCTCCAGAACTTGCAGATGCCGTCTGCACGACCTCAATATCTGCAAAAAGCTCGACTGACTTGCTACTTCCATCGACAACAAGATTGAAGTTCTCGAGCACCAGGCTATCCAAGAACTCGACCGAAGTAAGCCCGAAATGGCTAAAAAAAGCACCCAGGTTAAGGTTTTCTGAAGGCGGCTGAAATATCTGCACTTCAGCCTCAGGAAAGCTGACAACAACTTCCAAATTAAACGCGCCGATTTTAACGAAACCAAACGCAGAAACCGTTAAAAACGAAGCGGCTGGATTTTGAGGTGTAATCCAGGAAACAGACAGTCCAGACAGATTTACCGCAAATTCGTTTGTGCCAACTGTCGCTATATTCCACGCTAAGCCGGTGCCACCCGCTCCCAGCGACAAATAGCCATGGATACCACCAATGGTTTCATTAGCGGTAAACAAATCGAAAACAACGGAATCCAGTGTAATGCTACCCAACGGCAACAGGCTTGGAGGGATCAATGCAAGCAGTGACTGGCCGCTGAAAACGCCAGATAATAAATAGGGAGAATCCACCTCCAGCCCAATTTTGACAGTTACCGGGAATACAGCCCCCGCAATGTTCTGCTCGGCAGCAATCGTTTTATAATCCCAGTCAATAGTAGTGCCTGATGAAAGAGAATCTGTAATTTTTGATTTCAAGTCATTGCTCATTTACATGTCTCTCTTAAATATCAAACTCTATAGCGAGCGGAAGATGATCCGTGATAAAACATCGGTAGAGAATGGCGGCAGTTAAGATATTAGGGCAAGCGCCTGCAGCAGTGAACGGTACCGAAAGATTGGCGAGTACAGCCGCATCATTTTTAATCGCGTCCGGCAGCCAGTAGCCTGAATTTATGCCTGCTACTTGGTCTGCAAGTATCTGGTTGAGAGATGTGAGCAAAGGGTTAGCAACTACTGGGGGGGTAAAAAGCGCAATGGACAGGCCTGAGACTGCATTTTGTAAATCAGCGAGTACGTCAATAACACCTGTGGGGGTAACATTAGTCAGATCGCGGTGATATAAAATATCTCTCGGCGACTCATAATTATTACCAGTGGTGATTAACCCTACTCCCGCAGCATAAGCCGGATATTCGTACTGGGTTTGGGATCGTGTAAAACCATACCTGATCAGGTTTGTATTGGGAGCGGTTGAATATGTTCCAGTTGCACTTGCCAGATTAAACCAATTAAGGTTTTGTTCTGACCAATACAATTCATTTTGGGTTGTTGTATTCAAATCACCGCCGTAGATTACAGGCAATACGGCACCGGCACCGCCATCGCCAAAAAAATATGGGGAAAGCGACGCGGCAATCACACTATAGAGTGGCGCCATTCCTCCGTTTGGCCCATGATGTGCAATGATGGGAATAAATCCTGTTGAGCTAGTTGTTGCACTTATCTTGATGATGCAAGGCCGCCTTACATCCTTCCATTGGAGTATTTCACGGCGGTAGGTGACGCTTGCATGGGATCGTGTTCTTTTTGTACTCGTCATACCGACCACATCGGAGTTAGGTTTTGGAAAACCGGCAGGAATATTCGGCGGTACTGGAGGATTAATCAGTTGAATCGGCAGTGGCGCGTTGTCAACTTCTGTGTATGCATGACTTTCAGTGATCAGATTGATATAGCCTTGATTTGCAGGCACACCATTCATGCCATGGGACATCTTGACATCAGGGCTTGGCACTGGAGAAATAAACGGTAATAATGGAATGGTTCCTTTCCAAAAAACCGCATAACCTTCGGAGTTCCCAGTAGAGATATAATCCAGGTCAGCAATGTTTGTTACTGCATTTAATGCGGGCGCTACGGTATCCCTAATCGAACCGGGCAAATAATCAAAGTTCCAAGTAGTACCTGGAACTCCCGCGTCCAAATATGTTTGCAGCCCCGGTAAAAAAACAGCGCCAGCAGCTCGAAACTCCTGCATGACAACGACATCTGCTTGGTATGCAAGAATCACCTGGGCAATGGCCCATAATGTCCCCTGAATGCGGTTACTGCCCAGTGGCCCTTTCTTGAGATTATTAAAATTCCCAAAACACTCAACATTCCAAATAATAACTTTGCAGCGTGGCATGTCTATTTCCTAATTTGTTTTTTCCGCATACCCGCCCAACCAACTCAGGGTGGGGTTGACTATGCTGCCATCCGCTGCGCTCGTATCGCCCATTAGAGCCAGATTGGTCGTGCCGCCGGGCGGGAAGGAGATGCTGAGCAACGTCAGCGCAATGCTCTGGAATTCCATATAAAAATAATCTTTGGTTGGGTCACTTGCGTCTACATGCCTGTTCAGCACGATGTCCTTGGCGCCAAACTTCAACACCCCCTCGAAATCAAAGCTCAAACTCACGCCATCGGGGCCCGAGAGCTTGAACTGGGGCGAGGCGTTGGCATAGTAGCCGCTGCCGCCCGGCATCCACGCCAGTAGCATCGAGGCAGAGATGGCCCCGCTTGCAGCAAGGGAACCTTTGCCCCCAAGAATTAGATCGAACTCCAGGCCGTACCACGCTACCCCGTCAGACGGGCTCGTAAATGAGATGCCCTTAGGAGTTGCCGTTTCCAGCAAGCGATAGCCCATATCACCGGGCGAGACATTGTCGGGAACCTCGTTGCCGGCGCTATTGGTTGTTGTAACGCCCACGTACTGAACCAGCCCCTTGAGCTTCATCGGGAACTGCGCGACCAGCGAACCGGTACGCACGATATTAAGCGCCTGTCCGGCCTGCTTGCCCGATCCCGCCGCAAGAGCTTCGGTCTGATTTTTCTCAAACCGAAGTTTGGACGCAACCATCTCATAAATATTGGATTGGCTGTGTTGTATGGTCACGTCCAGGGTCAGGCCGTAGTAAGGCAAATACTCGTATGAAAGAAGGTCGAAACTGCTGTCATTCAGAAAGTCAAAGCTGCCGCGAATGGCAAAACTTGCCTTATAAATATCAGTAGCCTCTGAGCTGCCCGAAAGCTTGACCACATTCATCGTGACGTTGGCGATGCGGTTGCAGTTAAAGGCGTTGCTGGCTAGGTAAAAATCCGTGGTCACGCCCTTGGCCGTTGAAAAACTGTAAGAAGGTACGTTGTCCACATCGTGGTACGTTCCGATGAGTATCAGATTATTGGCTCCTTGCTCTCCATTCGGGCCGGTCTGCACCACTTTGTCGCCGAAGAACGTGTTCATCATGAGCATGGACTTGTTGGAAAACCGGGTCTCCAGGGCCTTTTCAAAGACCACTTCCAGTGTCAGTACCGTGAAGTCATAATCGCTTGCAATCTGTACATAGGCGGGCGGATTTTTGGCTTCACCGGCAAACTGCGGATTCACGTAATGGATCAAACCGAAGAAGGGGCTGTTCAGGTCATAAGAATCCGCTCCCGGTGAAAAATCACTTTTCTGAAGGGTTTTTGTTGAAGTGGGCAGCGTTGCACTAAGCTTCAAACTAATTTCTTGCTTCAGCTCTACCAATTCCATGTAAGTACCTTCAGGAATTTCGCTGGTAGACGCACTGGAAAGCGTAATCGTGGTATCTGTCTTAGCTGTAACTTGGGTTTTGTCGGGAAAAGCATTATCACCACCGGAAAGCATAGCCTTAACAAAATAACCTTTTTTGATACTGTTAAACGCCCCCGGCTCAACTGGTGAAAAATCACTTTTCTGAAGGATATTTGTTGAAGTGGGCAGCGTTGCACTAAGCTTCAAACTAATTTCTTGCTTCAGCTCTACAAATTCCATGTAAGTACCTTCAGGAATTTCGCTGGTAGACGCACTGGAAAGCGTAATCGCGGTATCTGTCTTAGCTGCAACTTGGGTATTGTCGGGAAAAGCAGAAACCACAGCTTTAACAAAATCACCTTTTTTGATACTGGCAAACTTACTTGGCCCAACGTGGTTTATCTCGTTACCCAAATGATGGGCGTATAAGTTGCCGCTAATATCAGCCACCAGCGCCTGCACATCGACAGGCAAAGTGGCTATGTCACCAACCTTTACTTTCAAGGCCAGGAACCCGTTCCAGTTCTCGTCGTTGATCAAGGTGCAGAAATTCTCAAGGCTGGCAACACCGTTGCCGTTGTCATAAAGCGCCTCGGCATTTTCAAGATATTCGACCAGCCAGTTTGAAAGAAAGTTACCTTCAGCGTCGCTGCTTGTATCGTTAAAATCCGCATACTGTGTCCACAAATGGGGATTTCTGGCCATCTGGTTTATGCTGGTGTTGCCCGACTTGAATATAAGCACATTCGTATAATTGCCGGGCGTGGTCGTCTTGGGCATATTCAGGATAAAAGACCAATCACTCATCATGACTTGTGGCGCAAAGGTTGCAAGGTTGCTGCCATCGTTGCCTGTTATATCCGCCGTAATAACAAGGAACTGTTGATTGGTAAGAAAAGCCTTTTGCAAAGCATCGGGCAGCGGCGTGGTTTCATTAGCGCTTGAAAATTCAATATCAACATTACTGACCGTTACCGGACTACCACCTACCTCCCCAGTCACCGTGGCTTTCGCTATGCTTATTCCGGTCCATACGCCGTTAACAAAAGTTGCCTGATACCCTTGGGGCGTGAGCGCATAAACAGTGGTGCTGCCCGTAGCCGGAGTCGACGGCTGCGCCATCTGTTCGATTAGTTTTTGCCGCTCCGGGTTGAGAAGCTGAAACTCGAAAGCTTCGACATTTTTTGGCTTGCTGCCGAAACCCAAGGCGGCTTGAACCATCCCCTGATAGGACGCTATGGGGAAGCAGCAGGTCGCGCTGCTTGGGTTAGGCGTATCGGGCAGGGTTATCCGGCTCGTCGGGTAATAAGCGAGTTGTGACGGATATGTACTATCGGTATTGGCATAGAATGACGAGCGATCCGGCTCCGAATAATACGTGCGAACGGATGGGGCAGCGGCGTTACCTGGCAGGATCATTGCCCAGGATGTGGTGAATGGCGAGGTTGGGGATAGCTTCAAGGTGATTTCTTCGGAACCCGGTATCATCGTGACATCGACGCCTGCGGGCTGGCCCGAATAAAACATCATGATGTCGTCTTGCGCAAACTGGATGGATTCAACACCCGACAGCCCGCAGAGCAGGTTGATGGATTGCCCGGTGGGCGGGTTCACAACGTTCAGGCTAAAGGCGCCGTCCGGGGTCAGGTGATAAGCGAAATTGCTCGCTTCTCCCCCTGACGCATAGGTGGTTGGAGTGCGATTGAATACCAACCGAGCAGGCCACAGCGGCGATGCCAAATATGCCGGAGTCAGGGTTGTGCCCATGCCCAGTGGGGTGATGAATGTGCTGTCCAGCGCTGAAGGCGTCGTGTTGTCATACGGAAAAAAACTCAGATGGCTGCGTTCTGGATCCAATGGGTTGAGCGGATCGAATGAGAGCTTCATCTGCATCGTCGAACCCGTCGGCAGACTCAGGATGGGCATGTCCAGAGTCTCCACCTCATCAAAGACATTGAAGTTTGATGTTGCAGTGGTCGTTGCATATTGCAATTTGACTGCCAGCTTGGACAGATCGCCTTCTGCCAATGTAAGGTAGGCGTTGAAAGCACCTTGTTGAGCGCCCCAAAGCGGAATGGAAACCGGCAGGTGTTGTGCCGGATAGCGGCCATTTGGACCAAAGAATTTTACCTGATCAACTGAAAATGTGATGCTGCAATTATCGGTTTCATCTAGATCCATCGTGGCCTGGGCGTCAATGGCAAGTGTATAACTTCCGATACTGAATAAGGCCTGCCGCATCACTACCCAGTTTAGCCCTCGCGCACCCGATACCGCGCTGGCTTTCAAAATATTCCATTGCCAGCATGCGCTTGCTTGATTCGGGTTGTAAACCCACAATATCCTTACATCACCCGCTGGAGAAAGCTTCGGTAGCAAGAGATTGAGTTCATCAAGGAAAGTGGAAAAGTCGTCGGGACATTCTTTTGCGAACAGGTAAACCCCTCCCTTGTCTTGCCAAGTTATAGAAGGGTCGATGTCGCTGCCAAAGCCTGCCGCTACGCTGGGCAGATAGCCAGCCCAATAGTCTGTCGTGGCATGATTGGAAACGAGGCTATAGAGCGGCAGACCAATCCCTCGTTCGACGATCTGTATATAGCGTGGCGTTAGCATGATTACGCTGCAAAAGTCAGTATGTCACCATGCAGCAAAGGCAGATCCAGCGCGCTTTGCCCGGTTCCATAAACCGGTAATGGCTGATAGTCAAAATGTACCTTATATGCGCGGCCAGCTTGGCACGAGGCATTGCCGAAGCTGTCGGTTTGGCCTATCGCCCGCTCCAGTTTTAAACCTGT
The DNA here is from genome assembly GCF_036440755.1 of Methylobacter sp. Wu8. Lineage (NCBI taxonomy): Bacteria > Pseudomonadati > Pseudomonadota > Gammaproteobacteria > Methylococcales > Methylococcaceae > Methylobacter > Methylobacter sp. Wu8. The sequence continues at coordinate 60,896 of NZ_JAZGVT010000062.1, forward strand.
TAGCGTGACACCGCTCTTCGGCGGAACCCGCCCTGCCCGCTCAAGGATATTGGTCACAGTAGTGCCAATCGGAACTACAGCTTCATTCCCGTTGATAATCACCCGGATACAAAGTTTTATGATTGCTCGCCCACAGAAATAAGTATTTGTAGCCGCGCTGATGCTTGTATTTTGAAGTGCAGTGTAATTTGCTGCAGCGGCAAGATTTATTTGCGATGCAGGAAGGGTTGAGACAGTGCTTGTTGCTGACAGCGTAGTTGGGAAAAATACGCGATAGAACGGTTGCTGAAAGGCGGGGTAATACAGGTCGGCCGCTTCGGCAACACCTTGTGCATCCCCCGCCATTGCGGCGGGAGGTGCGACGGTTATCGCCCCCCCCATCAGTCGGGAGAGAAAGGCATCGAAGCCCACCATCCAACCTGAGCTGTCGGTGTAGCTGCCGATGTCGTAATCTATCGGCGCACTATTCGTATAACCGTCTGTATTGGATACAGCCTTCTCAGAAGGGTTGTTATCGTACCCTGGAACAACCATGTAATTGCTGGGCATGACGCGCAGAACCATGCCGGGCCGCAGATCGGCATAACCCTGGGCTAAATTCAGGCCATAGTTGTAATAGAGGGTCTCCGCGAAGGTTTGCGGCATGTGGCGGGCAATGGCTTCCTGAATAACTGAAATGCCCCAAGGCGTGACGCCTGCGGTTTCCGCTGCTGTAAGAAAGTCTGTATAAGCGGTTTGCACGGATGCTCGAATGGTGTTCGTATTCCAGGCGGTTGAGTTGATCGCTAGCGTGTACGGGTACAGGGTGCTATTGCTATTCGTAGCCGGATTTGCTGCCAGGGTGAAAATCGCGGAAGTCGTAGGGGATAAAACTGGCTGGCTGAGTGTTTTTCCGGCTGCCACATAGTTGCCGCTCGGCAGAAAAAGGGTGATAGATGCGGGTTGCGTTTGGTTTAGGGCTGCAAGTGTTGGCGCCGTATAGATGAGGGGAGCAGTTGTTGTCTGTCCTGTGGCGGCTAGAAAAAAGGCAGGCGTAAAGCTGACGGGCATAGGGTTGGTCGGTAATCCGGGGCCCGCATCACCTTTCATAGTTGCCTGCAATGTCACCGTCAAGGTGTCGGATGAGGAAATAGTTGTTGCAGGTGAAAAATTCAGGCTCGTCGATCCTGCCGGGGCAGAAAAAGCGGACGTACTGGCGGTGCCATTGACAAAAAGAGTGGCCGTATACCCACAAACACTGCCCTCCATCGCTTGCCAGGAAAGCGAGATATTGGTGCCGTCATATTCTGCGCTGAGCAGAATCGGCTGGGATGTCCCCAATCTGCGCCAAGGCGAACAGGGGCCGGTTGTTGTAACGGTGCCGGATGTTGCCGTTACGGATACAGACACGGTATTGACGGCATTCGCCGTAAGTTGTGTGGTTAAAGAATAACTTGTCCCGCTATTACCGGTGATGGGGGTGCCGCTGCCGAATGTCAGATTAAACGTTTCTGTATAGCCACTGTAGTTAGCGTTGCTCGTGTTGAAGCCGCTTATGTCATTCCATGTCAAGGTGGCGATGCCGGTCGAGGTATCAGTGCTTTGAACGATATTGTCCACGCTTCCGGTGATGACCGGAACTGCGGAAGATGACGGCCCTTTGATGACGCCATAATTCACGCGGGCGCTTACCGTGTATGTCTCCGCCAGGCTACCGGGCATGGGTAACGGTGCCGTTCCGCCGGAAGATGTGGCGGGGTATGTCGAGGTGGTCACTCCGTTGCTGGTGCAGGTGAGCAGCAGTTCGTAGGAAACCGGCTCCGCACCATCAGGCACAGCCGGTGGTGTCCAGGCCGCAGATACCATCGAGCCGTCATAGTTGACGGACGTGATACTCGGGCTTTGGTCGGGCAAGGTGTAGGTGATTCCGGAACCCAGGATAGATGGCGTTGACGGACTCAATATTGCATTGGGCGGCCAAGGTGTCGGTGGGGGGGGATTTAATGGAATTAAAGGCCTCAAAACTACCGTCCAAGGGGGTGGGGGGGATGTTGGAGTCGAATAGTTATAGCTCAGGGTTGTGGAATGATTAAAACAAGATACAAAAGTTGCACTCTGCAATCCCGGGGCATATATTTGTACATAGGCTGTGAGGGGGAACTGGTTGGCCCAGCTAAATGTTGCGTTAAGGGTCGTGCCGCTGATTTCGATCACTCCCTCACTCAACTCAAGTATTGAGGCAAGGACGGGGATATTGATTATGCTTGCATCTGTCCAACTGACACTGGCGATAATGGTTGATGGATTGTAGCTGCCGGACAGCTGAACAAATTGGCATTGAACGTAACTAGAAAAGCCATCTGCCAACGGATAGGGCAGCATCAAAGTTAATTGCCCTGGATTCAGCACACTGCACTCCGGCATTACAAGTACTTTTTCACCCTGCATTAGTCGTGCAACCAGCACATAATTGGAAGTTACAGGACAGTCGGAGAAATCGCAGGAAATAGTGACACCAGAGGGGGTCTGGTCGCTGAGTCCAGGACTCCAAGGGTTTTGGTAAGAAACACCACTAATCGTAGGATTGTTATTAGCCATTGCGATACCTCTTTTGGTAAGTTGTCCCGGTTCCCGAGAGAAGACATCTTCTCTCAGGAACCCAGTTCGGGATTATTGGTTTCGGTCTCGCACCGCATTGGCATAATCAGTGCGAAAATCAGCACTGATTCTGGGAAGGATAAAATCCAGATCGTAGCGCTGCCGGTCGGCTTGCTCGCTCATCGCAATATGATCCCCCACCAAAATGCCATTGGCGTGGTATGTGCAGACCGGGTGTTGGCCCATTTTGGCGCGATCCTCGGCATTACCGAGCTTGAGATCGTAAAACATGCCGGAGTAATCTATCGGCTCGCAACTTGCTACAGAACTTACGCCGCCCGTAACCAATACTGCATCGCCCACGTCCAGATGACAAACCATCAGCGCGCCTGTGGGTGTCATGATGGGATGAGCGCCGGTGGCTATAAGCTCCTTGCCGTCTTGTGTGCGCAACTGGTAAATACCCTGCAAGCCAACTCGGTCTGCGCTTGCCTTATGATGCCCCAATGCGGTGGCTTCCACGCCCAAAGTCCCTCCGTGGCTTCCGGATATGACCCGATGGCTGTTGTTCAAGTCTTCGATATTTTGCTGGCTACCATCGGCCATCGCCACCTGAGTCCCTGCCGCGAGGCAGTGCCACCAAAACTGGATAGGGAGAATTGTCTGACTTGGCCCTGAAACACTAAAGGGTGGGTTGGCTGGGGAGGGGGCGCTATAGCTGCTGTAGATGCTAAACACATACGTTCCAGTAAAGGTTCCCGTGACTGGAACCGAAAATTGGAAGAAGAAATAAGATAACTTATCGTTTGCAGGACCCGGGTTAAACACCAATGACCCCGTAGTTGAGGCGGTCTTGCTATCATAAGGAAAATTCCAGCTTATGGTATTAGTAGACGGAATAACTGTTATGCCATTCTGTATGGCAGTTTGCGATGTGTAAGTCGACAACATGTCAATTTCAGCCCCTGTATCCCCATAATCAACAGAGAGCAGAGCAGTTGTGCGGATATTGGCAGATGTTGTGCCGGGGATAATTGCAACTGTGTCAGGCAAGGTTAAGGAGCCGGCAAATGGCACAATGAGATAGGGATCTTGTTGGTTAGTTGTTTCAGTATAGAAATAGTCGGCATCAGCATTATTTATAGTACCTGCCACCCGACCTACGGCAATCTTGATGTAGCCATATGCATGACTTGACTTGGGGATGCCTGTGTATAGATCAGACATGACGATCACCTGCCACAGCCGTAAACCGCACTGCTCCATCGTGTCCAACCATATGGTTAACGCCCAGCACCCTTACCAACTTGTCGGCTGCTTTGGCGGTCTGGGTGTTGGTGTGATTCCGCATAAATCCGCTATGCACATCGGTGCTGCTACCATAAGCGAGCAGTTCGTCCGTATCCCCATCCAGCACCATCAGGCTGGCACCGGAATAAAGCGTACCCTTGTTGTTCGCCAACCAGGTGGTGGCGGTCGCCTTACCGTTACTATCGGCACCCGCATCCACGATGATCATCTTGTCAGGTTCGCCCTCGCTTGATGTACCGCCTTTTTCGATTTCGCTGTAGAGGTGTGGGTACTTCTCCGGAGTTTGCCCCGCAGCCTTCAGCGCGGTGAGAATGATTTCCTTGTGCAGTTTGTTCGAAGGGTCAAGGGCAACGGCCTGCCCTTCCGGTTTTTCGCTTAACATCTGTTTGTGAGCCTCGGAAAGAGTGTTTAACTCATTCTCGGTAAGTTCGGGTAACGTTGTCATTTTTAACTCCTGAATTGTTAATTCCTGCTCGTAGGGTTTTTCGAAATTCGCCCCCGTTTATTCGAGAAGAAAAGGTTATAGGTCAAAAAGTCATAAAGCCGGATTTTGTAAAATCACACTAAAATGCTAATGCAATATCTGATAATCACTTAAGCCGCCTCTCCCCTCTTAATCGGCTTAACGATAGAGTATTCGATTTATGCAGCGCATTGCTGACAAATGCTGACTATTCCTGACGATCATTAAGATTCTGAGATCAGTAATTCAGCTCCAAACAAATAACTCTGTCCCTTTACTCCCCAATTGGGAGCCTTCTCACAATCGGGCACGTTGTTGATTTTTTCTTGACTGATCAAACAATCGAAACTGGCTCTATCGATTGAGTAAAGACTTTGACTACGTTTACCGTAGCCAAAGCCTCTGGTTGGCTCTACAAAGCTTCAACCGACACAAATTTGATGACAAAATTGGTTTCCGCAGGGCAGGCGAAATCGCCGATGGCGTCGTCATACGCGAATCGATAGACATGCGTTGAAACAGGAGGTTGTAAATTGGTTACATAGGTCGAATTATTCGCGCCTAATGTACCGACTGGCTGATCGCAAGCCTGGGGGGAGCCGCCAAAAGATCCGGCGCAGCAGAATTGGTTGGCGGTTGGGCTGCCGACACCGGAATTCTTTGTCGCATAAGTACAAGGACTCATGCAGCCTTGAAACTCACCCCCTTTAGATATTGTTAGGTTCCACGCGTCAGCGCCAGTGGTAGTCGGCAATTGAGAGCTGTTTTTGCACAATGATGCCAATAATCCCGTCAACTGTGCTAGCGGCTTATCTTTGCTGTAAAGGCCCGCGCCCAGTACGTTTGAATTTTCAGGCGGTACGGTATAGGTGCAGTAGGTAGGGGATTCCGGATAGGCAATTACATTAAAATTGTAGCCATCGGCTGCGGATACATCGAAATTGGTCGCCCCTGTGGGAGTTTGTATGCCGTTGCTGGTATTGACGGGCAAGCTTGTCGATTCAATTTTTGTTGCATAAGGGTTTTCGCCGGCGCCATATCCACCGGTTTTAACGATCTTCCCTGCTTTATTCTTGTATGCCGTAACAGTGAATGCCGCCGAATTGAGTCCGGCCGGGAAGTTCGCACCTTCTTTCTTAGCGTTATCAATGGTAAGTATTTTTGATTTTCCTTTTTGAATCTGAAACAGGTTTTCTTTATTGACGCAGTTTGGATTATTAGGATTCACGCTTACCGTGCAATGCTCGCCAATTTGGATCATCGAATATTTTGTGTCGTTAATAAAAGTAATCCGACGCTTGCCGTAGTCGGTGTTGACGGGGTTAACCGGCGAGGTTGAGGCAGACGGCCAAGCAGTGGTTCCAAGCGCAATCGTGTACACATTGGAGGTAGTTACGGGGGCATTGATCACGGCACCGGGGCATGTCGTCGCGCTGCCATTGAGGCTGCCATTTGCTAAAGCGATAGAGCAACTGTACCAAACGCCGCCATTTTGATAATAAAGCTGATAGGACGCCGTTGTGCTCTGCGGATCATACGCACCAGCAAAAGCTTGTTGAGTTGTGCCGTACAAATATCCAACCTGTGACCCGTTGTTATAAACATAGATAGGGAACGATACGCCCGAAGCGGGCATTTGCCACATTAAGTAATTTTCCGGTGTGCCGGCAAAACTTGGGCTTGCAATGAGCAGACTGGTTGAAACAAGCAAGCAAAATACGGATAACACGTTTTTGAAATATGTTTTCATCGAAACACCTATTAAGTAGTGATAAGTATCAACCCAAGATTAATTGGGAGCGAGTAGAAAAGGCGGGTTCAGGTCTAGCAAAGTCACACCGAAATGCTAATGTAAGACCGGATAATCACTTAGCTCGCCTTTTTCTCAAATTGACCGCGATGATAGGCTATCCGATTTATGTGACTTATTGCTGACAAATGCTGACCATCTCTGGCCGTTTTAAATTTCCACGACCTGCAACGCAACCCCAAACAAATACCCCTGCCCCTTTACCCCCCGAATTGAAAAATCCTCAGGCGCATAAGAAGCCAGTTTGCGGCGAAGGCGGCTGATCAGCGATTCGAGCCGGCGTTCGTCGTAGTGCCAGAAATCCTGGCCCAAGGCTTCGATGAGCATTTTGCGGCTGACCAGATTTCCGTTTGCGTTGGCGGCGGCTCCTAGTAAGCAGCATTCGTTGTGCGATAGCGGGATTGGTCTGCCGGCGGGGGTAATCAATTCCAGTCGCGACGGATTGAGATGCCAGCACGCAGGCTCATTGCCGTTAAGCAGTTCGGGTTTAGTCTTGCTGATGGAGGTGGTGGTCGGCTGCTCCTCTTCGTTCGGCAGGTGCAGTACCAGCATGTCGATTCCGTGCTTTGCCAGCCATACGCTCAGGTTTTCGCCGTCGAGCGCCGTCGTAGCGGCAAAGCCCTGCTGTTGCAGGTTGAAATCGAGCTTGTCGAGTAGATAGGAATTTTGATCAAGTATGGCGATGCGGATCATGGCGAGGTGCTCCCAATTGTGTTGATTGCCTGATCGGCGCGCAGAATAAAGCAAAGCATGGTGACTCCCCCTCTATTGGAACCCGTTTGATGCTGTCGATAATTCCCGTCTGACAAAAGGCTCAGCCATTGCGCAGGTGCGGGAAGCCATTAATTTAATGGGACGGAATAGTTCCGTTGCCCACTTGCTGCACAGGTTCTGGTTATTTTTGCCCGTAGTTCGGAGTGTCGCGCCCATTGGGGTGAGAACACTTTCGATACAACGAATGCCGTTGTATCGAACCTGTCAGCTACTTGCACCAGTCTCCGGGTTAAGCCGCGAGTCTGTACTGCGACTTTGCAAGTTAGTTTGGTGGGCAATCTTACTTTATGGGTAATGAAATTATTGTTTGCCGCTAACCAATGATGGCAATCGGCAGAAAAGCTAAAAACTTTAGGGGGTTCTGAAGATAAATTATATTTGTTATGAAGTTTTTTTTATATGCTATTGATTTATATTTGGTATGTGTTTTGTCTGTCGCGATGGGCCGGCTTATGCGTTGTAGCTTATTGAACAGGCCGGTTTCAAGTATCGGCTTTTGATTTTGGCTGGCGGCGGGGGGGGATTTTTAAGGCGATGTCATTGGGAGTGCAAGCTTTGCCTGCACTCCAGCTATCAGTCGTTTCTATAGTTAACGACAATAAGGGCAAGTTATTTGAATTTGCAGGGGCGGTCTTTACATTTCTACGCGTCCGTTAAAGGCGTGCGACAAGGTGCCGCTGTCGGTAAACTCCAGTTCCCCGCCCATCGGTACGCCGTGGGCAATCCGGCTGGCCGGTACCTGATGCTTTCTGGCCAGTTCGCTGATGAAATAGGCGGTGGCCTCGCCTTCAACCGTGGAGTTGGTCGCCAGGATCAGCTCCTTGATAGAGCCTGTCGCCAGTTGTTGTTCAAGCTGGTCCAGTCCGAGTTCGTCGGGGCCTATGCCGTCCAGCGGCGACAACCGGCCGTGCAGAACAAAATAGCGGCCCTTGAATACGGTTGCCTGATCGACAATCCAGACATCGGCGGGGCTTTCCACGATGCAGATGATGGAATCGTCCCTGGAATTATCGGCGCAGATGTCGCACAGTTCGCCTTCGGTCAAGGTGCGGCATTGCCTGCAATGGCCCATTTCCTCAATTGCCCGCAGCAGCGTTTGCGCCAGCATTTTTGCGCCGTTGCGGTCGCGCTGGAGCAGGTGAAACGCCATGCGCTGGGCGGTCTTCGGCCCGACGCCGGGCAGGCAGCATAAGTTTTGGATCAACTGCCCCAACAGGCCTTTTCTGTGCATGTCAGAACGGCAGTTGGAATCCGGGAGGCAAGGGCAGGCCTGATGTGACATCCGCCATTTTTTCTTTTTTCATTTTTGCGACTTTGTTGACCGCGTCATTGATGGCGGCCGCGACCAGGTCTTCCAGCATGTCCTTGTCATCGCCCAGCAGGGATGGATCGATGGTTACTTTTCTGGCTTCGCGTTTGCCGGTCATCAGGATGGTGACCAGGCCGCCGCCGGACTCGCCCATGACCTGCATGGAGTTGAGCTCTTCCTGGGCTTTCTTGAAGTCTTCCTGCATTTTTTGGGCTTGCTGCATGATGTTGCCGAGTGCGTTTTTCATTAGCTTCTCTCTATTCTCGTTTTACGGGGGCTTGTTAGGTGGGCTCTATGGTACCGGGCATGACCCTGGCGCCCAAGTGTTCTTTTAAAGCCAGAACATTTTCGTCTGAATTGATCGCGTCAACCGCCGCCTGTTGCCTGTCTTCGCGCGCTTTGGTCAATTGCACGGCGGGCGTGGCAATTGATGTTTTTTCGCTAGTGATCACCAATTTTAAAGGTGCTTTGCGATAAGCCTGCAATGCTTTTTGCAGGTTTTCTTCGGTGCGGCTGCTGCGCAGTTGTTTATGTCCCGGGTCCAATATCAAGGTGCAGACGGTATCGTCAATATTTTCCAGCACGCAATTGTGGGCCAACTCCCTGGTCAAGCCGCTGATCTTCATTGCGGCAACCATTTCTATCCAGGTGGAATCGTGTTGTTGAACAACAGCTTCAGGAGGATTTTTTTCGGCGACAATAGCGGGTTGCGTCGTTACCTCTGTATTGTAAACAGGCTGCGGCTGATTAGAAGCGGGCTGCGCCTGCGGTTTATTAATAGGCTCGCGGGCCTGTGCCGGTTTAACCGGCGCTGCCGTAGCGCCGACCGGCCTGAACGTCAGCATCCGCAACATGACCATTTCAAAACCGCTGCGAGGGTCGGGCGCCAAATCCAGGTCCCGCTGCCCTACCAGGCCAATCTGGTAATAAAGCTGTACATCTTCCGGCGTCAGCTTGGACGCCAATGCCGCCACCATGTCCACATCAAAATCGTGGTCGATTGCGGTCGGTATTTGTTGCAGCAAGGCGATACGATGCAGGACTTGCAAAATCTGTTGCAGCACATCGCTAAAGTCCGGCGTTAAATTGGCTAATTCGTTTATCTTGTCGAGTAGCGCCGCTGCATCGCCGTCGGCCAGAGCCGTTAATATGTCTTCAACCGGTTGCTGCGCCACGGTGCCCAGCATCGCGTAAACTTCTTCGGTGCCGACCTTGCCGTTGCCGTAAACAATGGCTTGGTCGAGCAGGCTTAAGCCGTCGCGCATACTGCCGTCGGCGGCGCGGGACAGCAATTTTAACGCAGCCGGTTCGGCTTCGATGTGTTCCTGCTGAAGGATGAATTCCATCTGGGTAAAAATCTGGCCGGGCAGCAAGCGTTTCAGATTAAACTGCAAACAGCGGGACAACACGGTGACGGGGATTTTATGGGGATCGGTCGTAGCCAGCAGGAATTTGACATGCGGCGGCGGCTCTTCCAGTGTTTTCAGCAAGGCGTTGAAACTGTGCCCGGACAGCATATGTACTTCGTCGATCAGGTAGACTTTATAGCGGCCCTGATTGGGCGCGTATTGCGCGTTGTCCAGCAAGTCGCGGGTGTCTTCGACTTTGGTGCGGGACGCCGCATCGACCTCGATCAAGTCCATAAACCGGCCTTCGTCCAGATCGCGGCATACGCTGCACACGCCGCAAGGATTGAAATCCTGGAGATTCTCGCAATTGATGGCTTTGGCTAAAATCCGGGCAATGGTGGTTTTGCCTACGCCGCGCGTTCCGGTGAATAAATAGGCGTGATGAAGCCGGTCATGCTGCAAAGCGTTGGTTAACGACTTGACGACATGTTCTTGTCCGACGACTTCTGTGAAATTATGGGGACGCCATTTTCTGGCGAGAACCTGATAACTCATGGCAGGCTCAAAAGGTAAGTATGAGTTGGGTGGCGATCATGCCAGCCACATCCCGGCACACGAATCTGCTGTTACCGTTGCTCCCTTCCGGGCCTGGCGGGGTTCACAGCGTATCGTTGCGGGAGGACCGACACGATCACCATAAAACATTAGCCGTACTGGCTAAAGGACGGCTATTATCGTTGAATCGCTTTCATAACACAAGCCGGAAATGGCATATATTTTGAAAATTCACCACGAAGGCACGAAGGACACGAAGTTTTACTTGGTCATTTTCTTCGTGAACTTCGTGCCTTCGTGGTGGTTAATCAGTCTGTCCGATACGGCTTACTAATGTTAAGGGCGGGGTGCATATCCATACGCATCAAGCTAGGCGTAAAACCATGAAGCACATGAAGTTCATGAAGAAAAAAACTTCGTGTCCTTCATGTGCTTCATGGTGTCATCTCTTTAAGTTCGTATATGGAAGCCTCTAGTTGCTGCTTACCCAGGCCAAAGAATCACCGCTGTCCTGAGCCTATTTTTGCCGAAACTGGACATTTTCTCGAAATCCTCGCAGGCGATAGGAATAAACTGGCAGTCGAGTTCGCTTTGCCGTCCTTCTTCGGGGTCCGGGTCGTGCATGTACAGGCAGTCATCGTCGAAGCCGCTCATAACCACCCAGTGCGGGGCTTTTTTCCGGTCCATCCGAAAAGTGCTGATCAGGATCAACGGTATCGCCCCGGACTTGAACGCGCCGATCAGGTCATTCTGGCTGATATTGGCGTAATGTATCTTGATGCCTTGCTCCTCTGCCTCGCGCTTGAAGCAGTTATCGACCAGTTCCACGACCTGCTTTTTTTCCTCATTGCGCACGCCGTCGATAAACAGCGTTCCGGTCTGGTTGACCCAGACCTCGACCGCAAATTGCCGCCGCTTTGCCGCCAGCGCGAGGCCTATCGGGTGGCAACCGCCATGTCCCGAGGTCATGAAGATGGTTGTGGCCTCGCGCCACAGGTTGATCTCTTCTTCCTTGGACGGTTGGTAAGCCCTGTTTAAGCCGTGCATAGCCATCATCAGCGATGCGGGGCCGCAGGTGAACGGCGTGGTTTGTCTTAGCCAGTGCACCGACCGGTGTTGCAGGGTATCGCGATAACGGCGGATACGTTTCTGGTAACGCAATGCATCTTTATGATCTTGATAGTAATCGCGGTAGATGCCGAATTTCTGGTAGCCCAGCGATTGGTAAAGTTTGATCGCCGCCGTGTTATCGACACTGACTTCAAGGCGCAGGTACAGCCTGCCTGCCTCGTTGGCGGCCTGTTCGCCTGCCGCCATCAGCTGTTTGGCGATACCGGCGCCTCTTTGCGATGGGGCGACGGCCAGCGAATAGACTCTGGCCAGCCGGGTGCCGGGGTGATAAATAATCAGCACATAGCCGGTGATTACTTTTTCCTGCTCCGCAACCAGCAGTGCGCGATGTTCCGTGCTTATCCAATGCTTGAAACTGCGCCGGCTTAACTGGTCGGAGTCGAAACAGGTTTTTTCAAGCAGAACCAGTTGGTCAAGATCGGTCAGCAGGGCGGGGCGGATTAAAATGCTCAAGACGCCACCCCGTGCAAGGCTTGTGCAATCACCTGTCTGGCTCGGAACAACACCATTTCCCGCCATCCCCTATCGTCGGGGCAAAAATGACGGCGCATGACTTTACTGTGTTCCAGACGGGCCGGTTCGTTACCGGGTTGCGCCCACAGTTGATGGTCGCGCAGCAAGGTTTCAAACAGCTGGTCGGTGCTGAACGTGCCGAATTCCAGCGTGATGTAACAACTGCGTTCATTCATGATCGCGTGCCAGGCATAATCCAGCAGTCCTATTTTAGGCACCGAGCTGGAGGAGCCCAGCAACGGCAATGCAACCGACTCGCCGTATAAGCTGCGGGCTATACGCGTTCCGGCGCTGTCAGGCTGATGGTCGCAAATGATTTCGCCATAGCCGTAAGAACCCAGGCCGGTGTGCAGGTCGATGACGGCCAAATCCCGCTGTTGCAGCGCATATTTGCGTATCAGGTCTTCGCAGACCAGTCTGCCGTGCGCGGGCGCTTTGCCGCCGTAAAACGGCCCGGACGGATCGCTGTACTGTCCGGCACTGACCGCTTTTTCCAGCGCCACGCGGCCATGCCGGTGCTCGAACTCGGCCAGGGCGATTTCTCTTTGTGCGACATCCGGCAAGTACAGCGCGTCTTTGAGCAAGTCGTAGTCTTTATTCTCAGGCAACGTCCCGGAAAAATCGACGGCATTGCGGTTAAGGTCAACGCCGTCCGCATCGCAACGCCGTTGCCAGGCATAACCCCACGGCGTCAGGGCGTGAACCATCAGCACTGCCGTGTCGGCAGGAATAACGGACAGGCCGGCGCCAATCAAACCCAGCTGGTCGGTTTGTATAGCGCTGCCGGCAAAGCCTTCAATGCCGTGCGTTCCGCCGAGCAAAACCAGCACTTTTGATGCGTCTTCCGGGCCTATCCAGACCGTGTCGGTCACCAGCTCCTCGCTTTCAGGCCCGATTCCGTCGCAGGGATAAGGCAGGTATTGCGTATGACAGGATAGTTTATTTAACTGCGCCAGCCAGCGTTGCCGACCGGCGGCATAGCTGCCCGGAAAAACGGCGGTATCGATAGCGGCAAGGGGAAGACAATATGACATAAGGGTTACCTGGAATTTTTCTTTAGCATAGCCCCAGTTAAGTCAATCATGAAATATTTTTCAAGCCCCATAAAAACACCTTGTGCAAACAAGGGACAGGTTCCAGAATTACGCCTCACTTTAGACACAGGATTTTTTTGTTATGGCGCGTACCCTCCTGGTTGTTGATGATCTTTCCGACTGGAATCCCTATTATCCCAGCGAGCAGGTCATCACTTTTGAAAACTACCTTGCGACCCAGCAGGGCGAGCCGCAGCAGCGCGTCCGCATCATCAACCTTTGCAGCAGCTACCGCTATCTTTCCGACGGCTATTACTGCTCGTTGCTGGCCGAGGCCAGGGGGCATCACGTTATTCCTTCGGTCAGGGTGCTGAACGATCTGGGCAAAAAAGCGCTGTACCGGTTACAGCTTGATGACTTGTCTGAGACGCTGGAACGCGCAGTTAAAACCGCCGACAAGGACAGCGAAATAACCTTGATGAGTTATTTCGGCACTACGCCCGACCCGGCTTTTCAGGAACTCGCCAGACTGCTGTTTGAACGCTTTTCCTGTCCTATTCTGGAAGTAACGCTACGTTGCAGGCAGCATTGGGAAATTATCGGTTTAAAGGCCGTATCGCACCGGCTTCTGGATGATGCGAAGCAAACCGTTTTTGCCGACGCGCTGGATCAATTCAGCAAAAAGGTCTGGCGCAAGGGACGCGCCAGAAAAGCCGCGCGATTCGATCTGGCGATACTGATCAACCCCGAAGAACAATTGCCGCCAAGCAACCGTGGCGCACTGAAAAAATTCATCAAAATCGGCCGGGAACTGGGCATTGAAATAGAACTGATAACGCAGCAGCATTATGTGCGACTGCCCGAGTTCGACGGCCTGTTCATACGCGAAACCACCAACATAGACCACCACACCTACCGTTTCGCCAAAAAGGCCGAGGCCGAGGGCTTGGTGGTTATCGACGACCCGACTTCGATGCTGCGTTGCACCAATAAAGTCTATCTTGCCGACCTGTTCCGCACCCACCGCGTGCCTACGCCCAAGACCTGGCTGCTGCACAAAGGCAATGCCGCCCACCTGGACAGGGTGGAGGCGGAAGCCGGTTTTCCGGTAGTGATAAAAATCCCGGACGGTTCCTTTTCCCGCGGCATCGTTAAAGTGAACGACCGGAAAGAGCTGGAACTCAAAGTGGAAGAGCTGTTCCAGAAATCCGCGCTGCTGCTGGCGCAGGAATTTCTCTATACCGATTTCGACTGGCGCATCGGCATTTTCAACAACAAAGCCTTATATGCGTGCCGCTATTACATGGTTAAAAACCACTGGCAGATCTACCGCCACGGCGGCAGCCGGATCGATAGCGGCAGTTTTGCGACCCTGCCGACCTTTGAAGTCCCCAAAGCCGTGCTCGACGCTGCATTAAAAGCGACTCAGCCGATAGGCAACGGTTTATACGGCGTGGACGTCAAGGAAAAAGACGGCAAAGGCTATGTCATCGAAGTCAATGACAACCCCAACATCGACAGCGGCGTCGAAGACAAATATCTGGGCGACGAATTATATCGATTGATTATGGGCGAACTGCTGCGGCGCATGGAAAATCGCAGTAAAGGGGTTTGATTGTTTTCGGTGTCAGAATTGTAGGATGGGCAAAACGTTAGTGTGCCCATCAGGGTTGTCGCGAATTGATTTGATGGGTACGCACGCTTTGCCCATCCTACGCGGCTATTTTCTTTCTAAAACTTTAATGAGGGGCGGCAATGTTCAAGGTCAATTTATTGATATTCTTACTTGCAGTAGGAATGTCTGTTCAAATCGTTTATGCGGATGATATGAGTTCTGCATTGCAGAAAACGCAAGATTGCCTTAGAAATCAGAATTGCGATGCCGCGAGGACCGAGGCAGGAATAGCGGCTAATCAGAAAGCTTTGGAGGCAGTCGGGGGAAACGCCCGAGACATGCAAGAGTTATATAACATCTCTGCCGATATCATGCCTATTTTGGAACAACAAGCGGGCGGAGACCCCGCAAAAATGCAAGCTCTCATGCTGAAAGCTCAAACCGATCCAGAAGGCTTCCTGAATTCATTATCACCGGAGATACGAACCATGATCAAAAACGTCTCGAATGCAGTAGAGAAAAATCAGGCGTTTGGGGGAAAACCGTGAGCTGAATTTCTATACTGGCGGAAAAGGCGGTGTAAGGTGTACATTGAAAAAATAGCGGAAGCCATTGAAGCTGATGCGGGGATGGCGTTGACCGATTTACGGCAAGGCTTAGCCGAAATGCAAGACGGTATCGGGCAGGTGCATAGCCCTGAACAAATTTTATTGCGTTCGGTTCGGCAGAAAACGGGCTTATCGCAACAAGCCTTTGCTGATCTGATTAAAACCCCGGTGGCGACATTACGGGACTGGGAACAGGGCCGGTTTAATCCGCCGGGCGGCGTGATATGTTTGTTAAAACTGATGCATGACCATCCTGAATTAAAGGATGAGCCGGCTGCTTGAATGATGGCGTGAGCTGAAAAATATTCGTGAAGATCAATTAATGGAAGGGGAAAACATCATGCCGATTATCTCTATGTTTTATGGCATCATAATTCGCTTGTACTTGGTGGATAACAAACAGCATAGCCTGCCGCATGTTCATGCCAAATATGCAGAGTTCGAGGCATCCATCGACATCATTGACGGTGAGATTCTTTCAGGTGAATTGCCGCGCAAGCAATTGCGCCTGGTGCAGGCTTGGATAGAGTTGCACCTCGACGAACTGATGGCCGATTGAGCTGGCTGTCAGTGGCGAGAATCCGTATAAAATCGCTCCGCTGTGAGGCCGCCATGTATTGGGATGTAAAAACTGTAAAGCCGTTGCCGGACTTTTGCATCTATGTCGAGATTGAAGATGGCCGCAAGGGAGTATTTGACTTGAAGCCTTACCTCGATCACGGCGTTTTTCGTGAGCTTCGGAACGTGCATTATTTCAATCAGGTCGGCATTCTGTTTGGGGCGGTAACTTGGCCCAACGAACAGGACATTGCGCCTGAAACGCTACTTGCTGAAATGGTGCCGATGGAATCAATCGTGTCTCATTAGGGCCGGAAGTGCAGTATTGTAGGGTACGCTCTGTGCGTACCGTTGAATGCCGAAAGGTACGCACAGCGTACCCTACGAGGCTACCGCAAAGCTGAAACGGTTGGATGCGTTCAGCTGCTGGGTGATTGGCGGTAGGAGGATGCGCCGAGGAATGTGCGTTTCACTGCATTTAGCACAGCGAGCTGGTTCCCAAGCTCCAGATTGGGAACCCAGGAGACGAAGCTCCAGCTTCGTGAAACGGGAAGCTAGAGCTTCCGTAACCGAATTCCCAAGCTTGAGCTTGGGAACTAGCGAAATTATGTAGATTAATTTATAAGGTAAAAATGGATATTGCTAAATTCTCAAGGGTTGCTGAATCACTTCGAAAATTCCAAAGGGCTGAGCTGAAAGAATTTGAAAAGGAACTTGGAGATAAACCAGTTGATGCGGTTTACGTTGACCCTCTTCCTAATAACGCAGTACTCAACACTGTGTTATCTGGAAATACCACTTTTCTATTTGGTCGTAAGGGAACTGGGAAGAGTACAATAATTGCGCGCGCACAATCTGAAATTCGTGAGAAAAAGGAAATTCTATCTGTCTATATAGATGTTAAGTCCATAAATGAAAGTTCTCAAACTTCAGATATTATTTCAAAACAACATGTAGATTTTGATTTAACAAATGAGGTTGTCCAGCCCCATCTATTGAGGAAGGCATTTCTTATTGAAATCTTTTCTCGACTTATTGACGAGTTAGACAGTATTTGTGGGAAAACAGGAATTATTGATAGATTTCTTGGGAAAAACAAAAAATATGAAGACCTTAAAGGTGAACTAAACCAACTTAAGGTACAAGTCCGAAACGGTATCATGAATGACGCCGAACTTCCTATACTACAACTGATAGAGAGAGAAGCTAAAAAAAGAGTGAGGACAACAACTAAGGAGGAGAGCTCAGCTTCTGTAAGTTGTAATATTAGTATTGATGATGCCTCATTAAAATCTGAAATAAAAGCTGAAGATCTTGAGGAGGTTCTTGATGATAGTGAAATTTATGAAAGATACTCATCAGCAGTTTTAAGAACATTTCCATATCAGGAGTTTATTAAAAAATTATCAATTCTTCTTGAAGAATTGTCATTTGGATGTTTGGTATTGTTTTTTGATGACTTTTCAGAGTTGAATTGGATTGACCAGAGGTTGTTTGTAGATGTCATCCTTGCACCATTGAACAATACTAGCAACGAAAAAATAAAGCTGAAAATAGCGGCATATCCAGGCAGGGTATACTATGGGAATATAGATCCAGGTAAGATTGATATTTTAAATTTGGATTTTTATCACCTCTACAAGAGTAGCGATGTTCAAACAATGGAATCGAAAGCTACCGACTATACTAAAAGGCTTATTGAGAATAGGTTTAGGGCTTTTGGTATTGAATCTAAGGATTATTTTTCTAAGGTTTCTGAACTTGAAGATTATTACACGTTACTCTTCCAAGTCTCATTTAACGTTCCTCGCTTAATCGGTTATATACTCCACATTTGCTACCTTGATCAAATTGCACGAGGTGAGGAAATTACCTTACAGAGCATAAAATTGGCTGCTAGAAAATATTATGAAACTGTTTTGCGGACTTATTTTGATCGAAAGAATCGTTTTGCTACAGAACCTTTTTCGAGGAAGCTGGATAGACATAATCAACAGCTATTACTCCAAAAAATCATACATGAAGCAAAAAGCCTAAAAACCAAAATTACAACTGGTATTGTTGGTGGGGCATATTTTGATGGACTGACGAACCCACCTGTTAGCCATTTCACAATATATCCAACATTAGAAGGAATGTTGTCCTCACTTGAGTTGAATTTTCTTGTTACTAAATATCACGAGATGAGAGATAAATCAGGTAATGATGTTTCTGTTTATTGTTTAAATTATGGCTTATGTGAAGATGAGCGTTTAACTTGGGGTTATCCCAAAGGTAGACGCGATGATAGAAGTTATTTTGTACAACGTTGTTTTTCATATAACAGCGTTATACATCAATTTTTAGCGGCTACGGTGACAATAAAGTGTGATTACTGCGGAACTACGTTCCCTGTAGAAGAAAAAGAAAAAATTGAATACTTCGACTGGTTATGCAAAGAATGTAAAAGCGGAAAATGTCGAGAGATTTCTTTATCAGATGATTACATAAAGGAATTGAAAGAATTAAATGAAGATTTAAAGCTAGAAGAGGTTGAGCTGGATATTTTGGAGGTTCTGTACTCAGAAGACAGAGAGATGCGTGCAGGAGAAGTTTCAGCCCTAATAGATACTTCACATCAACTCGTAGGTTGGAGAACTGCAAAACTAAGTGAAAATGACTTAGTAAAAAAAGAGTCAAGGAATAATATTACTCTGAATAAAATCACTGCTCGTGCGAAAGAAATATATTTCAATGATAAGAACTAAAAACTGTGCGAGAACCTAAATACTGTATGCTCCGTCCGATAACCTTTGAAATATTCAATTAATTTTTGACTGTCTGCTTTGGACTGCTAGTTGTCGTAGCTATGCAGTGTTAATTAATACATTGATTTAATTAGCTATTGGCAGAGCGTTCGTAACCAAAACCCACTAACCCATGCTCCCCACCCTAGTCCGCTTCTCCATCCGTTTTTACGGCATCGCCATCGCGCTTGCGATATTAATCCTGCTCTACGGCAGTTACCGCTTCGCCACCGCCGGTCTGGATATTTTTCCTGAATTCTCTCCCAAGCAGGTGATTATCCAAACCGAATCGCCCGGCCTTTCTTCCGAACAGGTTGAAGTGCTGGTGACCCAGCAGATCGAAACGGCTGTCAGCGGCTTGATCGGCATGAAGTCGGTGCGCTCCGAATCGATCCAGGGCCTGTCGATTGTTATTGCGACCTTTGTCGAAGACAGCGATGTGTACCGCAATCGCCAGTTGATCAGCGAGCGCTTGACCACTCTGGCGGGGATATTGCCGCTGGGCGTTACGCCGGTGGCGATACCGCTGTCCTCGTCCTCCGCGACCGTGTTAACCATCGGCTTAAGCAAGGACGATCAGACCGATTTGATGGCTTTGCGCAGTTTGGTCGACTGGACGATAGTGCCGCGCTTGCGGGCTGTTCCGGGGGTTGCCGATGTCAATGTGTTCGGCGGGGACATTCGGCAATTGCAGATTCAGGCCGATCCGCTGCAACTGCATCGCTTTAACCTGACGCTGGAGGATATTATCCAGGCTGCGGCTAAGGCCGGAAATATCCAGGGCGGCGGTTTCATCGAAAACAATAACCAGCGTTTCACCTTGCAGGTAACCGGGCAGCCCGCCACGCCGGAACAATTCGGCAAAATTATCGTCAAGCGGGATCAGGGACGCAATGTGACCTTGGGCGAAGCCGCCACGATTGAATACGCGCCGGAGCCGCCGATCGGTGCGGCGCAAATCATGGGGAAGCCCGGCATCGTGATGATGGTGATCGGCCAATACGGCGCCAACACCTTGTCGGTGTCCAGGCAGGTAGAGCAAACGCTGCAAGGGTTCGAGCCTATTTTTAATAAGCAGGCGATTAACTTTTACTCGCACTTGTTCCGTCCTGCCGACTATATCGAGCGCTCGCTGAGCAATTTGTCCGGGCATTTGCTGATCGGCGGCTTGTTCGTGCTGGTCATCTTGTACCTGTTTTTGTTTAATTTCCGCACCGCGTTTATTTCCGCGCTGGCGATTCCGGTGTCGTTGATCGGCGCGGTTATTGTGCTGCTGGAAAACGGGGTTAACCTCAATATCATGGTGCTGGGCGGGCTGGCTATCGCGTTGGGCGAGGTGGTTGACGATGCGATTATCGATACCGAAAACATTTTCCGGCGCTTGCGCGAGAACCGGTTGTCGGCCCGGCCGCTGCCGGTTGCCAGTGTGGTTTACAGCGCATCGCTGGAAGTTCGCAGCTCCGTGGTTTACGCCAGCTTTATCGTTGCGCTGGTGTTTGTGCCGTTGTTGACTTTGAACGGCGTTGCCGGACGCTTGTTTGCGCCGCTCGGGTATTCCTACATTTTGGCGATTTTAACGTCGCTGCTGGTGGCGCTGACTTTAACACCGGCGTTGTGCTATGCGCTGCTGGGCAACGCCGATCTCGTCAATGACGATCCGCCGCTGATCAAGCGCATCAAGCCGCTGTACAAGGATTTATTAAGCAGGGTTTCCAGTCATTTCAAGCCGGTGGTTATCGGCAGCGTTATTGTTTGCGTGTTGGGTCTGCTGGCCCTTTTCAGCCTGGACAGCAAATTCCTGCCCGAACTGCGCGAAGGCCATTATATCGTCCATACCACCAGCATTCCCGGCACCTCGTTGAAGGAGTCGATAAGAATCGGCAGCAAGCTGACCGAACAGTTTATGGCGATTCCGGGCGTACAATCGGTGTCGCAATGGGCGGGGCGAGCGGAACGGGGCGCCGATACTTACGGCAGCCATTACAGTGAGTATGAAGTCCGGCTTGAGCCGATGTCGGGCGCGGAGCAGCAGCAGATTAAGGACAGGCTCCGGGCCATTCTGGTCGGATTCCCCGGCATTTTGTTTGAGGCCAACACCTTTTTGACCGAGCGGGTCGATGAGACCATTTCCGGCTACACCTCGCCGGTGGTGGTGAATATCTACGGCAACGACCTGAATAAGCTGGATGCCAAAGCGCAGGCGGTCGCTGAAATCATGCGCGATATAGACGGCGCGGCGGATGTGCAGTTGCGCTCGCCGCCCGGCACGCCGTTGCTGCAAATCAACGTAGATCTCGACCGGCTCAGTTTCTGGGGCGTGTTGCCCGCCCAGATTGTCGATACCTTGCAGGCCGCTTACGAAACCCGCGTGGTCGGCAAAAACATTCAGGGCAATAAAATCTACAACGTCGCGGTGACCTTGACGCCGGAGCTGAGACAGCAGCCCGAATCGATAGCCAAGCTGCCGATCAGGACCCAGGACGGCACGATGATTACGCTGGATCAGGTTGCGGAAATCAGGCATTCGGCCAGCCGCTATAACATCCTGCATCAAGGCTCGCAGCGGCGGCAAACCGTGACCGGCAATGTGCTCGACCGGGATCTGGATGATTTTATGGCGGAGCTTAAAATGCGGGTATTAAAAGAGATTCCGTTCTCTGCGGATATTTATCCCGAGTTTACCGGCGCGGCGGTGGAACAGGCGCAGGCGCGCAAGGAATTGATCCTGCATTCATTGCTGGCCGGAGCCGGGGTGCTGATTTTTGTTTATATCGCTATCGGCAGCATACGCCATGTGTTGCTGACCCTCGCCAACCTGCCTTTCGCTTTGATCGGCGGAGTTGTCGCCGTGGTGCTGACCGGCGCCACCCTGTCGGTCGGTTCGGTCGTGGGTTTTGTGACGCTGTTCGGCATCACCGTGCGCAACAGCATCATGCTGCTGTCGCATTACCGCTATCTGGTTGAAGTCGAGGGCAGGAGCTGGAATCTGGACACCGCCGTACTGGGCGCTCAGGAACGCTTGCCGTCGATCCTGATGACCGCGTTGGTCACCGCGCTGGCGATGTTCCCGATTGCGTTCAACAGCGATAATCCGGGGCGCGAGATCATGGGGCCGATGGCGGCGATCATCATCGGCGGGCTGGCGTCTTCAACCTTGCTGAACTTATTATTGCTGCCCGCCATTTTGCTGCGTTATGGGGAGTTTAACCGCGAAGCCAAGCGCGACCGATAGCGATCCTGAGGCGAGCGGCCTTAGTCCGAACCCTCGCCGTTACTGTTTTCTTTAGTGGCGGACTAAAGACGTTCACACATTTTTATTGCCGAGTCGCGCTCGCTTTGGATTTTTTTAATCCCGTCATTAGCCGTTAAAATATCAAATTCGAGTTTTATCGCGCGTTTAAACCATTCATCTCCTGATGACTTAAGCGCCTTGTTTTCCTGCATTAATTCGGAAATTTGTTTGTTTGAATATTCCAAACGCACAGCTACGGCTTGCAGTTGGTTATGAGCAGCATCAAGGGACCTAGCGCAATTTTTTACACGTTCACTCATGATGTGTTGGGTTTCGTAGCGTTGGTCTAATTCAAGCGTTTTTTGGTTGAGCTCATCCTCAAGCAGTTCGATCTTTTTTATCGCAGCCTCATAGTTTTTGCTCATCACGATGGTTTGTTTAACCGGAGTGTTGCTGTGTTTTTTAGTGAAATTGAACATAGAGCATTAATTTAACGATTACGAAGAGCGTCCCCATCACCCCGAAAAATGAAAGTATTTTTGTAACTTTCCCGGTAAAAAATCGGTTGGCGTTGTACAAGCGACTGTAAGGTAGAGACTTCAACTTCTTCGATCAATAAGCGATATTGCCTATCAGTTGAACCGGCTATTAGCATCACCCCCGGCTCAGGTAGAGTGTTTTTTGGGCAAAACGGCTGCGGACGGATTGGCGGTATCCGCAGCCGGTTGGCGTTTTTAACTAAAATTCCTCCCATTCATCGCCGGCCAATTGTGGGACAGGTTGAGCTTTAACCGGCGAGCGTGATTGCGTCGGCAATCTTGCCGCACTCGCTGCATTTATGTAGTTTTTAGCTTTCTGGACAGAGGCTGAAGATTGGGTTTGATATAGATCGTCAAACGCATGGCGAGAGTAAGCATCCACTTTGAATTGCGCGACCGTGACCGCCAGGCTTTGCGCCTGTTCTTCCAGCGATTCCGCAGCTGCGGCGGCTTGTTCCACCAAAGCGGCGTTCTGCTGGGTCACGTCGTCCATTTGGCTGATGGCCATATTGACTTGCTCGATGCCGGTCGTTTGTTCTGTTGAGGCGGCGCTGATTTCGGACATCATCACGGTAACGCCGCGTATCGAGCCGACGATTTCCTCCATGGTGTGACCTGCTTGTGTTACCAGTTTACTGCCTCCGGCGACTTTAACGACCGAATCGTCAATCAGGTGTTTGATTTCTCCGGCAGCCGTAGCGGCGCGTTGCGCGAGATTGCGCACTTCGACGGCCACGACTGCAAAGCCACGGCCTTGATCGCCGGCGCGCGCCGCTTCGACGGCGGCGTTGAGCGCAAGGATGTTGGTCTGGAAAGCAATGTCGTCGATGACCGAAATAATATCGCCTATTTTGCGCGAAGATTCGTTAATATCGTCCATCGTGCTGACCACTTGGCCGACCACCTCGACGCCTTTGCCGGCTATGTCGGATGCGTCAACGGCCAGTTGATTGGCCTGTTGGGCGTTTGCGGCATTATGCTGCACGGTCGAGGTCAGCTCCTCCATGCTGGCCGCCGTTTCTTCGAGGCTGGCGGCCTGCTCCTCGGTGCGATGCGACAAGTCGTTGTTGCCCGAGGCGATTTCTTTAGCGCCGGTGTTAATGTTGTCGGTGGCTTCTTTAATTTGAGAAACGATTTCCTTGAGTTTATCCACCGTGGTGTTGGCGTCATCCTTGAGTTGCCCGAAACTGCCGGCATAGTCATTGGTGATGGTTTGAGTCAGGTCGTTGCGGGACAATGCGCCCAAAACGCGCACCACATCATTGATGCCGCTCTCGGTGGTTTCCATCAGTTCGTTAAGCCCTTCGCCCAGTTGCTTAAAGAAGCCGTCTTTTCCCTGGATTTCAACACGCCGGGTAAAATCGCCCATGACGGCGCCATGTACAATGCCGGCTACTTCCTGTTCCACTACAACCTCGACAGTGCGATCCAGCCATTCGGCCACAACGCCAATGCGTTCACCGTCTTCACTGATAACCGGGTTGGCGACGACTACCATATTGTGACCGCCGATAGTTAATTCCGAACGATGCGAGTCGGTTAATTTTTCCAACATGTCGCGTTGATGAGCCGGGTTTTTATGAAAAATATCAATATTGGCCCCCATCAATTTATCGGCGTTAAAATCCGGCAACTGTTCACGAATATCGGTTTCCGCCTTTTTGAACAGGCGTTGTACAGCTTGGTTCATATAGATAATATTAAAATTAGGATCGGCGACCATTACCCCCGAATGAACGTTATCCAGCGCCCGGTTAATCCGCAAGGCGTCCGTCGTCATCTGCCTGGATTCGGCTAATTGCGAATTCAACATGACTTGCACGACATAAAGCCCGCGCAATAAATCGCCCAGTTGATCGCTTCTGTTTAAGTTCAACCGGTTTTTAAATTTTCCATCTGCTATGCAATAAAGCGCATAAATACAGGTTTCGAGCGTAGCGATGACTTCATGCGTCAAACTGGCAATAATTCCCGCTGCGACTAGGGTCGGCACAAAGGTTGCCGCTAACGGCAAGTATTCCTGAGCTAAAAACAGCCGATACATCGAAAAACCGGTCAGCGCCAATATCATCGTTAATGCCAACGCTACTTTTTTTGAGATAGCCGTTTCGCTGACCGTTTTGGCGACGGCGGCAATTCCTGTAGGCCGTAGCTTTGCAATATTGGCATTCAGCTTTTTGTACACGTTTTCCGCATGGGTTATTTGTTCGCGGTTGGGCGCGTAACGGGCGGACAAATATTCATGGAGGACTCCATTTTGATAGATCGGCACCACATTAGCTTCGACCCAGTAATAGTCGCCGGATTTAGTCCTGTTTTTTACCGGAGCGGACCAAGGTTTGCCCTGTTTTATCGTCGTCCATAAATCATCAAAAGCAGCCGTCGGCATATCGGGATGACGAACGATGTTATGGCTGGAGCCGATTAATTCTTCCCGTGTAAAACCGCTGATGGCAACAAATGCGTCATTGACGTAGGTGATGCGGCCTTTTAAATCAGTCCGGGTAACCAATATTTCGCTTTTTTTCATCAGGACTTCTTTATCTGTTACCGGCATGTTGATTTTCATGGTAATTCCTCATTCTTAAAGTAAATAATTTTTCTTTTTCAGCGGTTTTCTAAACAGTCTCAAGTCGCCAGCTCCACCCGGTTACGCCCGGCGACTTTGGCGCGATAAAGCGCTTGATCGGCGGCGTCGATAGCGGTTTCCTTGTCCAGTGAAGGAATAGCGCGGGCCACCCCGGCGCTGACGGTGACGTTGATGGTTTGGCCTTTGCCGACGTCTATCGGCATGGCTTCAATGGTTTGGCGCAGACGTTCAGCCAGTCCGCCGGCCTCTTCAAGTCCGGTATCGGGCAGCAACACGGCAAATTCCTCGCCTCCGAGACGGCTCGGCAGATCGTTTGCCCGGAGGCTTTTTTGAAGCGCCTCGGCTATGGCCTTGAGCACGACGTCTCCGGCAGGGTGGCCGAAAGAATCGTTGACCTGCTTGAAGTGGTCCAGATCCAGGAGGATCAGCGTAAACTCCCCGCCATAGCGCCCGAGACGGGCAAACTCCGTTTTCAGCCGATCGTCGAGTTGGCGGCGGTTAGGCAAGCCTGTCAGAGGGTCGTATAGCGCCAATTCTTCCAGTCGGCGGATCAGATTGACGCGCTCGCTAATATCGTGAAAGACCACGACGACTCCGTCGAGTTCGCCTTCGATCACAAGCGGTTGCACATTCAGATGCACGGGAATCAGGCGCCCATTCTTGTGGCGGAAGATATGGTCTCCTCTGCGAGGCTGTCCATCGACAGTCGTGCGGCGGATAAGACATTTATTGCTTAGATAAATTCGATTTTCAGCATAATGCTGATGAAAAGCCGGCCGAAGATCTTTGCCAAGGACATCACTGATGGAAAGATCCATCAGCTCCAGAGCCGCCCGGTTAACGTAAATACAGAGCCCCTCCTTATCGCAACTGAAGACGCCATCGCCAAGCGACTCCATGATGTTCTCCAGATGGAGCAGTCCGGTATTTCGCCCATGCGGTAGTCTGCGTTGCTCCTGAGAGTTATGCATCGTTTTCATCCGTAGTCAGTATTGTTCGAATTTGCCCCAGCAGCGTCGGGACGTCGAAAGGCTTGGTAAGATAGGTCAGGAAGCCTGCATTCAGGCCGGTTTTGACGTCGGCGGGCATCGCCGCGGCGCTGACGGCGATAACCGGAATAGCCGCGGTGCGGGGATTAGCCTTGATTGCCTTGAGGGCGTCGAGACCGTTCATGCCGGGCAGGTTGATGTCCATCAGGATAAGGTTGGGCCTGAGATCATGAAGCATCATTAATCCGTCTTCGGCATTTTCGGCCGTGCGCAGTTCCACGCCCGGAAGCATTCGGAAGATATGTTTCATCACATTGATGTTGACCGGGTTGTCTTCCACATAGAGTACGCGCCCTTTGCAGGGTATTCCCGCATCGGCGGTGGAAAAACCGGCTGTCAGTTTCGCCGGCATCTTGTGTGCGGGCAGGGCCAGCGGCAGTTCCAGCCAGAAACAGCTGCCGACGCCGAGGTGACTGTCGAAACCGATCCGTCCGTCCAAAGCCTCTACAAGATTCTTACAAATAGCAAGACCAATGCCCGTGCCTTCGATATTGGTTTTTTCCGCGCCCAGCCGCTGGAAAGGCTGAAAAAGATCCGAGCGAAGCTCTTCGGCGATACCCGGTCCGGTATCGACTACCGTAATACGAACGGTGTTTTCAATCGCGACGCAGCTGCACATGACATTGCCGCCCTCATAGTTATATTTCACCGCATTGGTGAGCAGATTGAGCAGGATCTGCCTGACGCGCGAGCGGTCGGCCCGGGTATGGAGTTCATCGGTACAGGACTGACGGATGACGATGCCGCGGGCTGCGGCGGCGGGGTGTAACAGGGCGACGACTTCATCGATCAGCGGCGCGAGCGGAACGGCTTCAATGGACAGGTCCAGCCGGCCCGACTCGATGCGCGCCAGATCCAGTATTTCGTTGATCAGCTCGAGAAGATGACGGCCTCCGTTCAAGACATGCCCTATGGCTTCCTTTTGCGGCGGCGTCATCGGCCCCGGTATCTCCATCTCAAGCATCTGCGCAAAGCCGACGATGGCGTTCAGCGGGGTGCGCAGCTCATGGCTCATGCTTGCAAGAAAGGCCGACTTGGCGCGGCTGGCGGCTTCCGCGGCCTCGCTGGCGGCGACTAAATCGTTTTCCGCCTGTTTGCGTTCCGTGATGTCTTCTCCTGAGCTCAGCGCACCGGCAATCTTGCCGTTTCTACCGTTAAGGTAAGCGTTGTGCCAGGCAACCAGGCGCTCTTTGCCGTCGCGGCACAGCACCGGATTTTCGAAGTATTCGACTGTTTCCGCCTCGCCGGACATGATGCGCCTGAACATCGGATAAGCCGTTTCCATGCCCAGCGGCTGCGGCAGGCAGCGCTCGAACCAGTTGCAGCCCAGCAGTTCGTTTTCCTGGTAGCCCAGCAGATCGCATCCTTTACGGTTGATCATCGTGATATGGCCGCGCCAGTCCAGGGATACCATGACTGTCTGCACGGTGTCGAGATAACGCTGCTTGTGGTCGCGCTCGAGGCGCAATTCCGTTTCGTGTTCGAGCAGCCACTGCATCATCCGCCAGCCCATCAGGGCGAGAACGCTCGCATAGGCGGTCAAGTTCCAGGCCATGTGCAGCCAAGTCAAGGGATGGTAGGCATAGAGTTGATAATTCAACTCGAATTCCAGCCAATGGTTGCTTGCAGCTACGCCAATCAGCACAACGCACAGGGCGTTACCGATTATCAGCCGCCATGCGAC
This sequence comes from Methylobacter sp. Wu8, assembly GCF_036440755.1. Lineage (NCBI taxonomy): Bacteria > Pseudomonadati > Pseudomonadota > Gammaproteobacteria > Methylococcales > Methylococcaceae > Methylobacter > Methylobacter sp. Wu8. The sequence goes on from NZ_JAZGVT010000062.1 coordinate 88,383, forward strand.
TTTTTCACCGAGAAACAGGATCCCAACAAAGGCGCTTAAAACCACATAAGTGCCGGCGGTTGCCACCGGCCCCAGTTGCGAGAGTCCGCCAAAGGCCGCCAGCAACATAACGCCCAGCAAGCCTAATGTCCGTGCATGATAGGAAATGCGTCGCCGATTCAGCCACAGCAGCCAGAGTGCGGCTAACAATGCAACGTGGAGCAGCATCACCGGACGCCAGCCGATATATAATGCTCTCGCCAGAGAGATTCCAACTCCCGGCACAGCGGTAATGCTTATCCAAAACAGGGTATCGTCGAGCAGGCGGCTGCGCAGTCCGGCAAAATCCTTGGCAGGCGTCGTGGTCATCGTTGCGATTCTTGTACAGGACGCCGATTGCGCAACCAGACGATCAGCTCTTCGACCGGCATCGCCTTGGCGATATGCCAGCCTTGCACCTGATCGCAGCCGAGGCCGCGCACCAAATCCAGATCCGCTTGCGTTTCGACGCCTTCAGCGACGGTGAACAGATTCAGTTTCCGGGCCATCTCGATGCTGGAGGACAGAATCGCGCGTTTGTCCGGTTTTTCGGCGGCGCCGTGAACGAAACTGCGGTCGAGCTTGAGTTCGCAAAAAGGAAAGCGCTGCAACTGATCCATTGACGAATAGCCGGTGCCGAAATCATCAATCGACAATTTGAAGCCTTTGAGCCGCAAGCGGGTCATGACATCCATCGATGTCGCTATATCGGTCATGATGCCGGTTTCGGTGATTTCCAGGGTCAGGTTTTCCGTCTTGAAGCCTGTCGCCTGAATGCTGGCCTGGATGAATTCAGGCAGGTTGATGTCGCCCAGCCAGTTCATCGACAGGTTGACCGCGACGGCGAGCGGGAAGCCCGCATCGCTCAGGCGGGCGCCGCCGATCATGGCTTTGGTGACCAGCACTTCCGAGAGCGTGCCAATCAAGCCGTATTGTTCGGCCATGTCGATGAAATGCTCGGGACTGATCGATTTGCCGTCGTGTTGCCAGCGCGCCAATGCCTCGACCCCCACCACACGCAAGGTGTCGGCGTCGACCTTGGGTTGGAAATGCACACTGAATTCGTCACGCCGCATACCCTCCAGTATGTCGTTGGGAGAGACGGCTATTGTCGCCGGTTGCGCCGGTGTCTTCGACTGTTCGCACGACTCCAGCAGCAGGTTTGCCAGAACATCCTGGGTCATCGGTTTTTTTATCGTGCCGCGCAGACGCAGTCCCTTGACCCGGGCCAGATCGGCAGCGGTCTGCAACAACTTTTCATCTACCCCGCTGTAAATAATCAGGCAATTCCGGTAATCGGTTTCGGCCAACCGCCGCAGGAATTCGATGCCATCCATGACGGGCATGTTGAGGTCGGTGATAATCAGGTCGATGCCGTGGTCTTGCCGGGAAATTTCCGCCAACGCCGCTATGCCGCCGTCAACGCTCAGCACATTGCCGATTCCCAGCGAAGACAGCAGCAGATTGACCTGCCGGCGCGCCATTGGATCGTCATCGATCACCAGTACTCGGTGCGGCAGATTGTCGCCGGCCGCCGAGGCCGTTTTGTTATCGGTAATAACCGGCGATACGGAGAGACGGCTCACGGCAATTTCCACGTCGCTCAGCGCATATTCAAGTTCTGTAAAAAAGATTGCCGCCGCTTCCAGTCGACCCATCTTGGCGGCGTTCTCAAGCGTTTCGGCCAAGTCGGCGAAACGCAGAGCCCCCACCATGCGAGCCGAAGATTTAAGCTTGTGCATCGATAGCGCCAGCTTGCGTCCATCGCATTCAGCAAGATGCAGCCGACAGATGGGCAGGTCGCCGCGCGCGGTGATGGTGAACAGGTCGATAATTTCGCAGGTTTGTTTGGTGTCGGTAGTGCCGACGATGCGGGCCAGGTAATCGGTATCCAATGTGATTTTGCTTTCCCTGACCGGCGTCTCGGCGACTTCGTTACGGGGGCTGGCCGGAGAGGCGTGCGGCAGCCAGTATTCCAGCATGCGGCGCAGATCGTCCAGCTCGATGGGCTTGGGCAGGACGTCGTCCATGCCGGCTTGCCGACAGGCTGCGAGTTCTTCCGGGTGATGAACGGCGGTGATCGCAATCATCGGCACGTAGCTCCCGCTTTCCTGTTCGGAGGCGCGAATGGCGCGGGCCAGTTCCAGGCCGTTCATGCCGGGCATGTTGCGATCGACCAGCATCAGGTCATGGCCGCCGGATTTCCATTTGTTCAGCGCCAGAGAACCGTCGCCGGCAATGTCGGCTTCGTAACCCAGTGCGTCGAGTTGCATACGCAGCACGGCCTGGTTGGCGGGGTTGTCTTCGGCAACCAAAATGCGCCGTCGCTCATTCTTGCGTCCGGTCTCGACGGTTATTGAGGGGACGGATGCCGGTAACTCGCTAGCCGGGACATCGGCGTCAACCCGGTCGAGCAGGTCGCCGATCAGCTGGGAGAACTGCGCTCCGCCCTTGACGATTTCGTCGATTTGTAGCCGGGTTTCGGTATCCAGCGCATCGTTCATCTGTAGAATCTGCGCATGACAGAGAATGGCGTTCAACGGCGTGCGCAGCTCGTGCCCCCAACTTGCGAGGAATTCCGATTTGGCGTTATTGGCGCGGTCGGCGTCATCCCTGGCTCGTTGCAGTTCATCGATGATATGCTGTTGCAGACGCCTTAGCCGGGCGGCTTCAAGGATGCCGACATAGCTGGCGGTGAACGTTTGCAGGAAGTCGGCCATGGCTTCGTCATAGCCGCCGGGGCGATTGGCCAGTCCCGCCATGCCGATCAGCGTTTCGCCCTGGAGAATAGGGACGCCGAGAAAAGCGTTGAGCGGCGGATGCCCTTCGGACAGAACGTCCCGGAGGGGGGCGGATAACGGGTCGTTGGCAATGACGGTCTCGCCCGTATGCAGAACGGCGTCGATCAGGTTGTCGAGATTGCGAAACTCCAGGCCCCGTGCGCGGGTTTCGTCATAAAGATGCCAGTCGGCTTTATCCCAGTAAATGTCGGAGATCGCATGGATTTTCAGGCAGGGTGCGCCGTCCTGATTTTGCTGTACTTCGCCGAGGAAGCCCCAGGCGCTGTCGGTCAACAACAGCATGCCGTCGAGCAGCAGTTCGGAGGTCGCCGCAATATCGTGACTGGAGATGAAATACTCGAACGCCTGCCGCAGCAAATCCAACAGGCGGCCTCGACGCTCCTGTTCGGTCTGTAGGCGTTTTTGTTGGGTTACATCGGTGCGGATGGAGACGTATTGCTCCGGCAGGCCGCGCTCGTCCAGGATAGGAACGATGGTGCTCTGCACCCAGTAGGGACTGCCGTCCTTCTTGCGGTTCTGCACCACGCCCTGCCAGATGCGCCCGGCGGAAATCGTGCGCCACATGTCTTCGAAGAAGGCGCTCGGATGGTGGCCGGACTTGACGATACGGTGGTTGCGGCCGATCAATTCTTCTCGGCTGTAACCGCTGATTGCGCAGAAATTCGGGTTGGCGTCGATAATCGTGCCGTCCAGAGCGGCGACGGAAACGATGGCATGAACATCAAGGGCGTTTTTCAGGCTGTCCCGTTGCCGCATGGCGAGGCGGCTTTGACGGGACGCGATCTGGTATATGCGGAACTGTCGCGTCCGCGTCATGACGGCGGTTACCAGCAGGCGCGCATCGACCGGTTTGACAAGGTAATCCTCGCCGCCGGAAAGGCGGGCATCGAGTTGGTGTTTGATGTCATCGAATGCGGAGAGGTAGATGACCGGCAACCGGGCATAGCGTATATCCCGGTGCAGCAGTGCGGCCAGATCGGTACCCCGGCAAGTCGGCGTTTCGACGTTCAGGATGCAGGCTTCGGGGTCGAATTTCCCCAGGAAATCCCGTGCCGCGCCCGGATCGTCGATGGCCAGTACATTGAATCCGATAGCTTCCAGCAGCTTGGCATGGAAATCCAGGATAGCGGCATTGTCGTCGATCAGCATGATGCGATAGGGCGTTCTAGGCATCCAGGCCAGGCCGGCCAGTTCCGTGATCAGATGTGCGGCATCCAGCGGCAGGTCGAGCAGGAGCCGCGCACCGGCCCGGCGCACCTTGATCTGGGTACGGAAATCGCCGGTATCATCCAAGGCTGCCAACAGGGACGAAGCGGGAAGGCTGTCGGCCGCCGCAGGTAATAGGGAGGCTATAATATCCGCATGCCCGGCCAGCCAACTTGCAGCGGCAAGCACGATTGTGCGGTCCGCCCCCAAGGCTTCGGCTGTCTGATCGACGGTGGCCGCGCGCACTACGGCGAACCCGAGCGAACTTAGGTTTACGGCCAGGTCTGCAAGGCCGTCGGATGCGTCGCCGGCCAGCACAAACGTCCAGTCAGCAGGGCGGGCGGGGAGCATGTCGCAGTCCACTTTGCCGGCCAGTTGTCCAGCCTCCAGCAGGTCGGCTAATCGGGTTGCGGCGCGCAAGAAAGACGTTAGTCTTGCTTCTTTAGGCGCATCCTGGATGAACTCGCCAAGCAAATCGGAAAGTGCGTCGGCGCGGCCGGCGGCTTCGGTCCATTTGACGCGCTCGCACTCTTCGATGACTTGACCGGTAATATATTTCAGGCGCACGCCCGGCAGGCGAGCCCAACCGTTTGCGGCCAGCTTGGTCGCCAATTCGCGGATTTCCCGCGCCAGTTCCAGCTGCACTGCGGTCATGACGTCACCAATCTGCGCGCCATGTGCTCAACAAGCGGTCTCAGGGCGGCAAACGGGACCGGCTTCGGATAGACCGGAATATCGGCCGGGAGCCCGCCTTGGGCCGCGATCTCGGTGACGGTAAGCGCCGTCACGACGATGATGACGCCGCGAATCGGCGTCGATTGGGATTTGATTTTGCGGATCATCTTGAAGCCGTCCAAACCGGGCATAGACAGGTCGGCGATGATCAAATCAGGATTGTGGCGGCCGATCAGCATCAGTCCTTCGAATCCGTCCTCGGCCATCAATAACTGGATCGGAAGATTCCATTCAGTGAATTGCCTGCGATAAAGTTCCCGCAGTACAGCGTCATCTTCCACTACTAATACTTTGAACACTTCCGGCGTGGGCGCTTCAGTCAGGACGGCCTGTTTCCGCAAGCGGATGGCGTCGACTGCATCGGCGGGGATACGCCGGTGGCCTCCGGCGGTTTTCCATGCGGGCAGCACTCCCGTTTCGACCCATGTTTGTATCGTCGATAAGGCTACGCCCAGGCGAGCTGCGGCCTCGCGGGTGGACAGGAATTTTTTTGCCGGGCCGGTCTTGACTTTGTTCATCTGCACTCCAGTTGTCGGGATCGTTGATGTCTAGCGGGAACGGTTATGCGCCGAATACAATCATTTTTGCCCTTTCAATCATTTTCGTCATTTTAAAGCAAACGGTGTTGATTGCAACTGTAAGTTTATACTTACGTCAAATAATCGAAAGCAGCTCTACTGGATGCCCAGGATAGCTGCGGCTTAAGCTGAAACTTTTTGGGCAACTCCGGCATTAGAAGATGATATTTTTGCGTTTTTTCCCGGCAAGCGGCTTTATTAAAAAAAATAAAGTAAAATAATCGTTTTTTGAAAATCTCACTCTGTAGATGACGCAGACAGCAAAGGTACCTAATGAAGAATTATAAAATCGCAGTGCTGGCCGGTGATGGTATCGGCCCTGAAATTACTCGTGAAGCCGTCAAGGTTCTCAAGCTTATTGAAGAGCGTAACGACGTTTCTTTCGAACTGATGCCCGCCGCTTTTGGAGCCTGCGCCTATTTTGAATTCGGCGATGCTTTTCCGCAGGGAACCATCGATATTTGCGACCAGGCCGATGCGATTCTTAAAGGGCCGATCGGTTTGAGCCATGAGGAATCCAAAACAATTCCCATCGATAAGCAACCTGAACGAGGCGCTCTGCTGCCGATGCGCCGCCGTTACAATACCTACGCGAACTTTCGCCCGGTTTTCCTGCCTAAAGCGCTGGCGCATTTCTCGCCGCTAAAACCTGAAATCATCGGCGAAGGCATCGATATTATTATGGTGCGTGAATTGGTCGGCGGCTTGTATTTCGGCGCCAAGGAAACCGGCGTTAACGAGCAGGGCTTGCGCTACGTCAAAGAAACCCTGGAATACGACGAACACCAAATCAGGCAAATTTTGCTACAGGCGTTCAAGCTCGCACAAAAACGCAAGAAAGTGCTGCACAACATTCATAAAAGCAATGTGCTGAAATCCAGCGTGTTGTGGAATGAAATACTGGATGAAGTGGCTAAGGACTATCCCGAAGTCGAGGTCATCCATCAGCTGGTGGATTCGGCCGCGACTAACCTGTGCCTGAAGCCTACCCAGTTCGACGTGATGGTCATGGAAAACATGTTCGGCGACATTCTCAGCGACCAGGGCGGCGGTATCCTGGGTTCCTTGGGGCTGATGCCTTCCGCCTGCATAGGCGATGAAAAAGCCTACTACGAGCCGTCGCATGGCTCGGCCCCGGATATTGCCGGAAAGAATATCGCCAACCCTTATTCAATGATCGGTTCCGTTGCGATGATGTTGGAAAACAGTTTCGACATGGCCGAAGAAGCCAAGAACGTCTGGGCGGCGATGCAGGGCGTGTTTGGCGACGGTTATTCGACCGCCGACCTGTCCAAGCCGGGCAGCGGCGTTACGATGATCAGCACCGAGGAGTTTGGCGATAAGGTTGTTGAAAAACTGCGGCAGATGCCGAAAGTAAAGTAAGCAAGCCCCGCAACCTGGGATTTGTGGAGTTCAACGCCGGCTTTGAACTCCATTAAAGAATTTTCGCCACGAAGTTTTCTTTCTTCGTGTCTTCGTGGTGAATAAAAAGGGACCCGCGTAGCCGCCTTTTCAAGCCGTGTAGCCAATATAAGCCCGATAACCCGCATAAACCGACAGCATCAGGAAGATGGTTCCGCTGATCTTGTGCAGCAACACTAACGGGACTTTCTGCAAAATAGTGCGTCCGGCCAGGATTCCCAGGGCCGATGTCGACGCCAGCGCGGCAGTGGAACCGAACCATACTGCAATAGGTGCGGCGGTGCTGCTTAAGCCGACCACAGCCAGCTGAGTTTTGTCGCCGAATTCGGCCACGGTAATCAATAAAAAAGTGGTGAAGAAAATGCCGTGACCGCTTTTTTCCTTGATTTCCTCATTTTCATCTTCCATTTCTACGCGCAACGAATGAACGCCGAACGCGGCAAACAGCACGGCGACGACGGTTGCGACGATATATCCGGGCAACCAGCTGGAAATAGCGATGCCAAAAACAACGGCCAGGGTGTTTAAAAAGGCGAAGGCCGCGATTGCGCCCAGCAAAACCGGCATGGCTCTATGCCGGGAGGCCAGCGTCATGCACACCAGCTGGCTTTTATCGCCGATTTCAGCCGCTGCAATCAGCGCAAAACTGGTCAGCGCCGTGGCTGATATTTCGCCTAGATTGTCGGCGCTTAGCAACGATAAAACGTGCTGTAAGGAACTCCGCAGATTTTCGAGAATAGGGGCGGCGCTCAGTGATGCTAGAAAGTGTTGTAAATAGCTTTGCAGATGATCCATTTTGTTTCCTGAGAACGCTTTTTCCGGTAGCGGCTAACCCTATGATAGAACACGGATGACGCTGATTAGACGGATTTAAACGCTTGTAAAAAGAAGAAGCACCCTTGATCAGTGCTTATCGGTCAAATCTGTGTCATCCGTGTTCTATTTTTTCTAATTGCTGAGTAATTACGAGAGTCTTAGGAACATGCGTAAATTAATTTAAGCAATTACCATGAAGACTTAAATTCTTCATGTCCTTCATGTCCTTCATGGTTTAAAAATTAAGCTTATAAATACAAAACTTGCTCAAGTTATTTCGTGTGCGATCCTTAACCCAACATATTGTCCAAGGCCATCATAATGATGAAGCCGATCATGAGTGCAAAAGTGGCATAGCGCGAACGGCCGTCGGAATGGGTCTCGGGGATGATTTCTTCGCTGATTACAAACAGCATCGCGCCGGCCGCAAAGCCCATGGCTATCGGCAGGATAGGCTCGAAAAGGGTGACCATAGTGATGCCGAGCAAGCCGCCGACCGGTTCCACCAGACCGGTTAGGGTGGCGATACCCACCGCTCGCCACTTGTTGTAGCCTAGTCCGACCAGGGGCAGGGCGACGGCCAGGCCTTCGGGAATATTTTGCAGGGCTATCGCAATCGCCAGAACCATGCCGTTTTTCATTTCCCCCGAACCGAAGCTGACGCCGACCGACATGCCTTCAGGAAAGTTATGGATGGTGATGGCGATGATAAACAGCCAGACTTTTTTCAGGGAGCTCAGATGCGTATCGGAAATCGAATCAAAATGCACATGCGGCAGCTGGCGATCGGCGTAATGCAGAAACAGCGCACCGATCAACATGCCGATGGAGACGACATAAATGCCTTTGCCCGGCCAGACCTGGTTGCCGTAAGCCATGCCCGGAACCAGCAGCGAAAATGCGGTGGCGGCCAGCATGACGCCCGCGGCGGCGCCGAGCAGGCTGTTGAACAGGTTTTTGGAAATGTCTTTAAAAAACAGGGCCGGCAAAGCGCCAACGCCGGTAGCCAGTCCGGCCAGGATACTGGCAAAAAAACCGATAACAACAACCCTGCCGAAAATTAAGTACAAACCGCCGAACACAACCAGCTGCGATAACAGGAATAATCCGGCCACTGTCGCCCAGCGCTTTAGCGGCGGCATAGCCAGCAGTTTTTGGTAGTTCTCGCCGGCTTTGACGGCGTCTATCCGGTCTTCAAAATAGCGTTGCACTTTGGTGACGGTCTTTGTTGTTAAAGTCATAAGGTTTACCTGCATCAGCTCGTTTTGGAATGTGCGTGGGGCATTATAACCAAATACGTATAGCTTGGGTTTGTTTGTGCCGGATTGCCTTGGCGCGCATCCTGCGCCCATGTGTTCGCTTTTCAGCGGCGCGGGAATATTTCCTTTTGTCCGCTGTCGGCTAGTCCCGACGTAGCGGTTTGGCTATCATGGCCCGATTATTTTGACTGGAGAGAAGAATGAAAAAATTGACCTGCACCCTACTCGGGCTGAGCCTGACGGCGGCCGGCGCTGTGGCGGCCAAAGATCAACCGCGGGATTTGAGCGTCATAGACGTAGTCGGCGTTACGCCCATAGAAGGCAGCAATGTCGCCGCCAATAAAATACCGGCCAATATCCAGACAGTTTCTTCCGAACAGCTGGAAAAAGCCCAGAGCATCAGCTTGGCGGATTATATCAGCCGCTATCTGGGCAGCGTGCATATTAATGAAGCGCAAAACAACCCGTTGCAGCCGGACGTTTCTTATCGCGGCTTTGTCGCTTCGCCGCTGCTCGGATTGCCGCAAGGCTTATCGACCTATGTCAACGGCGTGCGCTTTAACGAACCGTTCGGCGATACGGTCAACTGGGACCTGGTTCCCGAGGGAGCGATCGATTCGATGGCCTTATATCCCGGCTCCAACCCGGTTTACGGTTTGAACAGTTTGGGCGGCGCCATCTCGATCAAAACCAAGACCGGTTTTTCAGCGCCGAAGCATCAGTTGGAGGTTTACGGCGGTTCTTGGGACAGGCATTCGGAGGAATTAAGCAGCGGCTGGAATAACGGTACCTGGGGCTATTTTGTAGACCTGCGCCATTTCGAGGAAGACGGCTGGCGGAATTATTCACCGACCAAGGCCGATCAGGCGTTCGGCACCTTGAGCTGGCGCGGCGATAGAGGTTCCCTGGACCTGACCTTGGGCGGCAACGATAACAATATGCGGGGCAACGGCGCTGCGCCTGTCCAGTTGCAGGAACAAGATCGGGCCGCAGTGTTCACCCATCCCGACCAGACCGTCACCCGGATGTTCTTTTCCGAATTGGCGGGCAGCTACGACGTGACTAATGATATAGAAGTGAGCGGTAATGCCTACTTCAGGCAGAACCGGATCAGGACTTTTAACGGCGATAACAGCGATTATGATGCCTGTCAGCTCCCTGGCAATGCCGGGAATTTGTGCGAAAATCCGGGGGCGGATGAGCAGGAAGTTGAAGATACTAACGGCAATGAAGTGTTGGCGGACGATTCGGTCGAAGGCGCAACCAACAACACCAGCGAGACCCAGATGCGCAGCCGTGGCGGCACCTTGCAGACAGCGTTCGCCCAGGATTTGTTCAAGCATAAAAACAACCTGACGGTCGGCACCAGTTACGATTATGCCGAGACGCATTTTGCTTCGGACACCGAGCTGGGCTCGTTGACCGATACACGGGGAACAACGCAAAGCGGGATCTTTGTCGATGAATCCAGGGTGCGCCTGCATAGCAATACTTCAACGGTCGGCGTGTTCCTGACCGACAGTTTTTCCATTACCGACGACCTGACGGCAACCGTAGCCGGACGTTACAACTACAGTCATATCAATATGGAAGACAAGTATATAAAAGATCCTGCAAAAACCCTGGACGGATCGCATACTTTTGAACGGCTTAATCCTTCGGCAGGCTTGACCTATCAAATCAGGGATAACCTGAATGTGTACGGCAGCTACAGCGAATCGGCCCGTGCGCCGACGCCGATGGAATTGAGCTGCGCCGATCCGTCGGCTCCGTGCAAATTGCCGAACTCGTTTGTGGCCGATCCTCCGTTGGAGCAAGTGGTTGCCAATACCTGGGAAGGCGGTTTCAGGGGCGATTTGGATAAACTGTTAGGCGAAGGGAATTTGAAATGGAACCTGGGTTATTTCAATACCATCAATTACAACGACATTATCTTTCGCCGCGATGCTTCCAGCGGCCTGATCAGCCAAGGTTATTTCAGTAATGTAGGCAAGACCCGGCGCTACGGCATAGAAGCGGGAACTACGGTTAATTATCCGCAGTTGTTCAGCGGTATTGACGACTGGCATTTCTCGACCAACTATACTTATTTGAACGCCCGGTTTTTGGATAGTTTCGATATTCAGAATCCGATGGATACTAGCCAGGCGATGGCGGTTACCAAGGGCAATAGGATTCCCGGCATCCCCGAGCATATCTATAAGGCCGCCTTGAGCGTCGATTTATGGCAACGCGTGTCGTTAGGCATTGACGGCATCTACAGCGGCGACAAGTATTTCAGGGGAGACGAGGCTAACGTCACTCCGCAGTTAACCGGCTACTGGCTGTTTAACGCCAAGGCGGAATACAAGGTCACCAAGAATTTTGCGGTATTCGGCAAGGTCGATAATATCTTCGACAAGAACTACAATTCTTTCGGTGTTTATGGGCAAGTCAATGAGGTGTTTCCGCAATTTGACAATAACCGCTTTGTATCGCCCGGCGCGCCGAGAGCGGGTTGGATTGGCGTGCGTTTGACGCTGTAAGCTTTGCCGGAGTGGAGGCGGTCTGTTTTGTATTCATCGAGCACGATCTTCCACTCCGGCCTGTTCTTTGAGGCTATATCGTCCCTGCCGGTTTACACGGTAAATTTCAGCGGCGCAAAGTTCAGCCCACCGCATCCCCTTGAACCGCTAAGCGTTCGGTGGCGGCGAATACCGCTTTATGGGCCGCCGATTGCGTCGCCTTTTTCAGGCGCTCCGTAGCGTCTCATCACAACTATCTTCAATATTCCATATCGCCAAGGCCCTTTTCGATAGAGGCCGCAACCACTCCTTACTCTTGGGGCTCAGGGAACGGTCCAAGTCAATGAGCTGCGATCGCAGCTGTCCACCCTTAAATTAAAGTTCAAATGGAGTACAAGGCTTGTCTTGTACTAACCGCGCCACACTGCAAGGCTCCAGCCGCTGGAAATAAGCTGTCATCTGTGACGCGCTGCGCCGCGAATTGAACGCTCCATCCATGCAGCGCGACAAATAGGACAAAAACTATCTGTGCGCAACATCAGTCAATAAGCTGCGATTGCAGCTATCCACCCTAAAAACCGCAGTTAAGCGTCCCAAATGGGCCGTATCCGTGAGCCTGAGTTTTCCAGGCCCATGCCCAATTTAAGTGTTTGGCGAGAATGTTGATAGCCAGTATAAACGGCAATACGCGGACGATTGCATCGTCGTGCATAAATTATTACCACGCGCCAACGGCAGCAATAATTTTTTACCGGATAAATTCACAAGTGTGAAGTTCAAACGTCAATTCTTTACCTTTTAATTTCTTATTAATGCTGTTGGAGGGCCATGGTTGTAATCAAATTTCCCCTTCGAAGCGAACATTTCCAAGAAACTGAAATCGACAATCCGGCGGCGGATGGTTCGCACCAGTTCAGGAGTGGCGCTGAGTTCGAGGGTAATCTGGAATCGGAATCCTGGCGCGATGCTTACGGTGATGGCCAAGAACGCTTGCAGCCTAAGAATTCCGGTCGAAAAAAAGCTCTGTCGCCCGCGCAAGTAATTGCACAGTCCATAGGGCCGTCCAGTCCCATGCCTACGGTAAGAAAGCGCACGCCGACCCCGGCGGAAGTCATCGCTCAATCGCTACAGCCCACGAATTTTGGCGGTGCGGGATTGCTGGGCGATTCTTTTTGGCAAGGCTGGATGGAGCATGAAGAGTACCTGCGCAGGAAATGCAATTATCTGTTAGGCGGCAACAGGGAGGAGGCCGAGGACGTTTTGAGCGCGGCGATGATGCAGGCTTTCCAGAACTTTACCAACCAATCCTGCGGAGTCGGAAATATGCGCGCCTGGTTGACGACTATTGTCCATAATGCATGCATGGACGGATTCCGCAAATCAAAACGCAAGAATAATTACTTTACCGACATTGAAACGTCGGAAATTGAGAATATACCCGCCGACTACGGCGCGCCGTCGCAATCGCCGGAAGACATCGTCAGAGTCCGGGAATCGCTGGACGAACTGTACCAGCTGATTTTGGCGTTGCCCGAGACCTTGCGCGAACCTCTTTTACTGAGAACGATAGAACATCTTTCCTACCCTGAGATTGCAACGCGGCTCAATCTAACCGAAGCCAATGTCCGCAAACGCCTCCAGCAGGCGCGCGACCGGCTTCGCGCCAGCAAACTGAGTGACGGTTTGTCCGAATACTCAGGAAACACTCCCCGTAACTATTAGTTTTGCACGGTCGGCTAGCCAACGGCGTACTTAAGCCGTTTGTTGATTTGTTCAATACCGCGTATACGAATTGTCCCTTGCACCACCGGTTAGGATCTGGTTACAAATAACTTCCCAAAATCACTGTTTTCGGTCGTCAGGCCGTTCGTGCTGAGCCTGTCGAAGCATGATCGGCTTGACGCGGTGGGTCGAAACTTTTCCGCCCACCTCATTCGACAAGCTCATGACAGGCTTCGACAAGGCTCTCCTGAGCGTAGCCGAAGGGCTCAGGGCGAACGGAAAAGTTTCATCCGATCCATATCGGGAAGTTATTACTGACCATATCCTTAGCGTTTATTGTCCCTCAGCCGGGTCCGCGTTTGCAGAGGTGGCGTTGCCCGTATCCGAAATTTCGCCTGTACCTGGAGCCGCGGTTTTTTGATCAAGCCGTCGCGAAACTTCTTCGGTAATCATGTCTTTTATGGCGTCAAGGAATTGTTGCGTTGCTACGGCATGCTGGGCGGCAGCGGTTTTAACAGCGGTAGAGCCTGATGCTGTCAGCATACTCAATGCAGCGACAAGTTTTTCGGTCGGGGTCGAAGCGACAACGGCGGCGTCCGCTTGGGTTACGGGGTCAGCGGGCTTTGTGGTGACCCCGGGTTCTGGAACCGCTACGGGTATCGCCTCTTTCACTGTCTGCAAAAAGGTGTCCAGGGTGTCGGTACTTTGCCGGGTGTTGGCGACTGCCTGAGTTACCGCCTCCCGTTGCGCGGCAATAGCCTCTGCGAGGGTGGCTCTCTGGGATTCGAAGGAACGGCGGATGGATTCCCGATGCTGCATTGCCGCTTGTAAAATTTGCACCGTCGGATAGGGGCTGGCCGGTTCAGCGGCTTTCGCTGGAGGCTCATTCGTCGTGTCAGTCTCATTTGGGATGTCAGTCATGGCCGTGCCGATTTAACAATTGATTATGAAAAAAGATTTTAGCGCACGCATATTGGATAAACAATTTTAGTACATACAGTACCGGGCGCATTCCGACGGTGGTGCGGTCAAAGAACGTCTTCCGAATTTCTGCGTTTATATGCCTATAAAGGGTGCGGCGGCAATGATTTATGCGGCCTGAAACATTGCCGCCGCCGGCGTATCCGGGTTGCCAAGGCTGAGGAAAAGGCGTTGTACATAGAGGTATCGATAAGCGTGTCAGCGCGGGAAATCCGTGGCGACGCTGATGGCGCTCATGCCGACTGTTTCAAGGTTGGTTGCGGCCATCGTGACAGCCGTCTGGGCTTGTGTCAGGATCTGGCTGTAGGAAGGATCTTTCGTCTCCAGAAGCAGCTTTAGCGCCATACCTTGGGCGGTGGAGGAGATAGCCATAATGTTACGCAAGTAGTCGGTTGCATCCTGTACCGCAAAGGCCGCAGCCTGGCTGGCTTTTTGATAAGCGATGCCGGAGTCTATCACTTTACTGGTATCGCTGCTGCCTATGCGGACGGCGTCCCGCGTCTGCTTGACCGCATCGACGATTTGCGAGTTGACCAGTACCTGATTGCTATCGGCGGTTGGGGTCTCCGGTTCAGCGGCTTTTTTTGCGTCTTCAGGGGCATCTTTTGGAGCGCCTGATTCGGCGGGATCTTTCATCTCGTCATTAGGGTCTTGGATATTTTCTTCACTCATAGCTGAAGTCCTCGTTTATTTGTCGATGTCATTATTTTTCCGATTTGGTCATACCGCCCGAGGAAATTTCCAGAATTTGCTTGCAGGCGGTTGAGGTGATCGCGTTGCTGATCTGTTGCAGACCGCCTTGCGCCTGCATCGAGTTCTGCATAGCCAAGCTGACGGAATGAGCCAGGGTCTGATACAGAACCGCCATGGCTTGGGCTGGTGCTTCGCCCAGCACCTTGACGTTGGTCTGTGTCACAGCGTCGGTGATTTGCGAATTGACCGGTGTGTTGTCTGCCATGGTTCTATGCCTCTTGGGTTAATTTGGCCGGGCGCTTGGCGCCCGGATGTTCAGCGCTTGGTTGCGGCCAATGCCACCAGCAGCGCCAGCAGTACACCGGAATTGTCGCTTTTGCCGAGTTTCGAGGCCGCCGTCGCCGCAGCCATGGTGTTGACACTGTACATTTGAATCACACCCAGATTGGTCGCCGCCTGGCTGGAAATCGCCGCATGCTGCTGAGCCATGGTAGAGTTCTGGTAGAGGATGCCCAGCGAGTGAGCCATGGTCGTGTACAGCGAACCCATAGCGATGGCCGGTGCGTTGCCCAGGACTGAAATGTTGGCTTGCGTCACCGCATCGGTGATTTGTCCGTTTACGGCGGTCGGGAATGCCATAGAAATTCTCCAAATAAAAATCTGTAATGTGCGTCATGGTCTGTCTAAGTTGATATAGACGTGCCAATGGCGGTTTTGTGAGCGCTCCGTCGGCCTTATGGCGATTTCGGCTCAACTTTCAACAACATGGTGCAAATCACCGATGTAGCGCTGTTGCCAACCTGCTGCATCCCGCCCTGAGTCTGCATGGCGTTTTCCATCGACAGACTGGTCGAGTGCGCCAGCGCTTGGTAGGCGACGCCCAATGCTTCCCACGGCGACTCCCCGACGACCTTAACATTGGTCTGGGTGACGGCGTCGGTAATTTGCGGGTTTACCTGAGGATCTGGATTTGCCATAGCCTAACCCCCCGCTTATGTGACTACCGGCATTTGCGGCTCGGGAGGACGATGTTCGGTTACTGTCTGTTGCCACGACGAAGTTTGCAGGTTGACGGCTCTTTTTTGGGGCGGTTTAGTACCGAGAAGCTTGGTGACGTTCCGGGTCGTGACAGACAGCCCAACTGTCGCCTGTTGCTGTTGCTGATTCACCATGTTGGCGAACAGCACCGTCAGCGCCTGAGTTTGCCCTAGATACGCGTTGATCGCCGCCGTTGCCGGTCCAAGTCCCAGCACATGGCTGCTGGTCTGGGTGACGCCGTCGGTAATCTGAGAATGCACTAATTTTGGCATGGCCGTTCCTCGTTATGTTGTTGATGCTGGATACGCCGCCATGCTCATTCCTCATCGCCGGCGGCGAATAATTGCGTGAGCTCCTGGGTCAGCGTGGTCGCTGCGATATTCGCGTATTGCGCCTGCTGGTTGACCATGTTGGCGAATAGAATGGTCTGCGACTGGGCCTGGCCGAGGTAGGCGTTGACCGCGGCCGTTGCCGGCCCCAACCCCAAAACATGGACCGAGCTTTGGGTGACTCCGTCAGTGATTTGCGCGTTGCAACCGGGGTCTCCATTACTCCCATGATCATGGGTATCCGGGTCTCCCGTTTGATTGGTATCTTTGATGTTATCCATGAGCTTCTCTTAATTTCAGGTGAGAAAATATGCCGTGAAAAGACAGGGTGATCTGGGCGACCACCCCCAATCTTAGCTTTGGGTAGCCTTGAGGGCGCTCAACAAGGCCAACATCGTATCGGGCACGTCGCTTTGGCTGACTTTGCTGGTAGCTACCGCGCCGGCCATGGTATCGACGCTGTACAGCTGAATCACGCCCTGATTGGTCGCCGCCTGTGCGGAGATAGCCAGCTGCTGTTGGGCGCTGGTGGCGTTTTGATACAAGATTCCGGTGGAATGGGCCAGGGATTGATAGATCGCGCCCATCGCCATGGCTGGGGCGTCGCCCAATACTTTTACGTTGGCTTGGGTTACTGCATCGGTGATTTGACCGTTAACGGCTGTTGGGATTGCCATAATAAAACTCCTTAACTGGATTTACGAATAAGTGATGATTTTTCCGCCGAGGCCTGCGCCTATAGGCGATGTTAAAGCGTTGTTGCTGTTTTCAGAAACGTTTAATCGTTCCGGTATTGCGTTTTGCTAACTTCTGGTCGCTTTAAGGGCGGTCAACAAGGCCAGCATGGTGTCGGGCACGTCGCTTTGGCTGACTTTGCTGGTAGCCACCGCGCCGGCCATGGTATCGACGCTGTACAGCTGGATCACGCCCTGGTTGGTGGCCGCCTGTGCGGAGATAGCCAGCTGCTGCTGGGCGCTGGTGGCGTTTTGGTACAGGATTCCGGTGGAATGAGCGAGGGATTGATAGATCGCGCCCATCGCCATGGCTGGCGCATCGCCCAGTACTTTGACGTTGGTTTGGGTCACGGCATCGGTTATTTGATCGTTGACGGCGGTAGGGAATGCCATATCGAGTTCCTTATTTAAGTAATGAAAATAAAGTGGGGTGAGCCACCGGAGAAGACCGTAACCGGAAGGTTTCCGTCTCTGCTTAAATAGACGATTCGGCTTGGCGTTTGTGAATCGTTGGAAGAAATTTTTGTAAAAAATAAAATATCGAGGTCGGAATATGTATGTTGGCAGGATAACTTATCCAAATGACAGGGTAATCTATGGAGTGAGCAGCCTTGATTCCCAATGAGGCGGTGGAAACATGGGGAATCAGGTCTAACAGGCCCTGTAAGTTTAGAAAGTTAGCGTTTCCAGGATTACCCCCAATCTGGAGATTGAGGGGCGGATAATGAACGGAACAATAAAATGCAGCCTGCATCGTGGGCGAATCCGGCTGTTTTATCGGAGAAGGCTTACATTATTGCGGGAAACTTTCCGCCAAGGAAGTTTGCTCTTTTATATCCGGTTCGTTCCCGGTAACCATTGAGTTGATTTCTCCCAGCCAGGCTTGGATAAGTTTTATTTGCTTGGGATCATAGCCGCTGCCCCGATTGCCCACAATGCTGTTCGAAATCGGCAGGATTAGAGACTGGTCAATTTTTGGATACCTGGCGGCCACGAATATTTCGCATAATGGACGTTCCGCTTGATTTAAAAAATAGACCACAGGCATGTCATTAAAAATTTGCAGCCATCTTTGGAGGGCTTGTGTATGTTCGAGATCGTAGCCGTAGGGGGAAATACGCCGCCCCCCGATAATCAGGCTTTCAACCATCGGCCAATTGCCGGGGTCGAGGCGTGGATAGCGGCCGGCGAGCAAAACGGCGATGCCGGTCTGGTCCATGCCATTGAAATCGACCGTTTTCTCACCGACGATGATCTCCATGAAACCGAGCAGATCGGTTACATTGGCCCGTGCGGCAGGAAGGAACGCCCGCAAGCTCTTAATATCAAAATTACTTTCATTGTTTTTATGAGTAATTGTCTCGATATACAGCATATTCTCGATAACTTGATCGCAGCATTGGCCGAATCGCCCGCTTTCCTCTTCGCCTACGAGCTCTTTTATTTTATTTTGATAAATCCCTTGGAAGTCACTTATGCTTATCTTTAGAAAAATTGTAGAAAGCCGAAGAATAGGCAAAAGAGCTCCTGGGCTATAAGGCGCCTTATCAGGATTCTCGAAAAAAACAGCATCTTGCAGAAAGTTCAATGCGTCACGAGACAGACCATTCCCGTCATCGGCATTTCCCCGTATATCAAAGCCGGTGATCCCCTCGATCTGGCTACGGATGACTCCAAGCTGGTCGGCGGTCACCTGCGGGGCCTGGTTGAGCTGCTTGACCAAATTCAGCATCTGCTTATCGATGGGGGGATCGGTCTTTTCCACATACAGTGGTGTTGGCGAGTGCCTATTGCCATCGTTGGCCTTGGCAAGCGCGAATGCGGCAGCGCCGATAACTTCCAATCCCAAGTATTTATCTGTGCCGTCAAGTTGTAGGCCGAGTGCGGTGCTTTCGCGGGAACCGAAACGCTGGCTGACGTCATTAATCGCTTTAAGCTTCACTTTGTCTAATATTGGCAGCAGTACCCGTGCCGCGCCGATGCGGGTCACTCGCTCCCCAAACTTCTCATTTCCCATAGGATATCGAAGAATTTCCCGTGCCTTCGGGTCTTGTCCGGTGGCGTAGACGATAAAATCCACATTTATATTTTTTCCGCTACCGTTAGGCTCAGTGTATGTGATTGTGTAGCTTTCTTTATTCTGATCTATTGTAAGTCCACCCCTTCCTGAACTTTTATACTTTATAATGCAGTCTTCAACCGCCTTGATGGCCTGATCCCCTTTTATACTCTCATCAATTTCATAATGCTTGGTCGCCAACCAGAAAGGCTTATCGTTTGTTCTTAGCAAGTAATTAAGCGTAAATCCGTACTGTAACGCCGCGATGGCCGCGTCTATACCGGCATTGGGTCCCATCAAGGCCACTGTTTTGCCTTTGTCGCCATTCTTTTCAAGATTTCCGCACAGGCGCATAAAGCTGTCCAGGTCGAGTATCCCGCTTTCGAGGGATGTATCTAAAAAAGGCACGGTTATGCATATGTCGTTATTCTCTTTTGAATAAAGTCCTTCTTTTATAAGCAGTTCCTGCAAGAAATCCGGCACCGTGTGCGGGCCTGCACCGCCGCCATAAACGATCTTCAGCGCAGTAACCGGTGTGGGAAGTTTTTCCGGTGGGTAACCGACCGAAATGGGACGGTTGAATTGAACATACTCCAATTCGTTGACGGTGATCGAAGCGCCGATATCCTCCTTGAATACGACCGTCCCGTCCGCTGAACAACGTTCCAAAGGCTCAGTCAAGGTAATGGTTTTCGTGTCGATTTTGGTGACAAGCGCCGGAATATCATTGACTTGTTTGCCCGCTTTTATAAGACGCTGTTTCCAATCGGCGATTATTTTTTCGTTGTCACTGACTAGTACTTGCCTTTCGGTCGGATTTGGTGACTGTGAACGCCGGTCTTCAAGGCTGCGCCCGTACATGTACACGGCGTGGTTAACGATGCCCGCATCGCCTCGCACTACGTTTTGCCAGGCATCGACCCCGCCGATGATGCAAATTTTTTTCGCCCATTGGAGGTCTGCCATGTAAAGGTAGGTGGCTATGCTGTAGCCGCGTCCTACAAAAACAATATCGTAATCAAAATCAGCCATCTCTATTTCCCGTAATGGAATTTTATCGGTAAGGGCGCTAAGCGGTGATGTTACTGATAGTGTCTATCCAGCAACTGAAAAGCATTTCCCGTTCATCGCGTGGCGCGTCAAAAGGCGTCTCGGTTTGGGCGTCGTCCGGTTCCGAAGAATCTTTGGAATCGAGGACGGACGACGATCTGGCAACATATATTTGAACAGAAGACTGCAAACGTTCGACCAGATCATTTTGGGTTCTGGCCATTTCTGGTGGGATAGTTCGTTTGAGGTTCAGTTGCCCCATTTTCATTAAGGCCGTATTGGCTGTGATGAGCCCTAGAAATAACGGCAGTACTGTTTTGTTGGCAAAGTCAAGTGATTGTCTTAGCGATTCGATCGAGAGGGGATTTGATAATTGGAGGTTAAGCAAACACTGTTTAAAATCGGTCAGGGTTGCGACTATAGCGATTTGTGGTTCATCGTAGTCGGGGCGTTTTCGGAGACTGGCGATGACGGGATCCAGATTGTCCAGCACCGATTGGATCGCGTTGGATAGCAATACGCTCTTGGGCATTGTTGTGAACCTCTCTTATTGGCGATAAAAGTGGGCAAGGTCGACCACTGTTGGCATGTTAGTAAAAGCGGACGGGCAGTCTTGGGTTGTTTTTTGAGATGTAACGAGACAGGGACGAACGCTAAGCGGTATGTATATCCTGTCTCGTTTTAAGGTTTGTTGTTGGAGTTAGGTTTCGGCGGCTGCGGCACGCTGCCCTGGATGGCGTCGATGGCTTCGAGCGTCATTTCCATGACGTGTTTTTCAAGCTTCAGCATTTCTTCGCGCATTTCCGGGTACAGTGTATTGTTTTGAACCAGGATTGACATTTGGTTGGCGGTGGCGTCGGTAAATGTTTTAAGTGCTGACTGTATGGCGGCCTCGGTTGCTTTTACGCCGGCCGAACCATACATGATCCGGTCGAGCAGTTCTTGTTGAGAGGGCGTTTCGCTAGGCATGTTCGTGGTCTCCGGCAAAAGGGAAGGAGGGTGAATTCTTCCGGCGGCAGTGTTATTTGGGTTTTGATATTTTATTGCTGAGACGCGGCGGCGTGGGCGAGTCGTCAGTATTCAGCTCTTTGATGCTGGTCGTCGTTACGGTGACGTCATTTGAATTTCCGGCCGGGGTCCCGCAGGTGCGGGCATTATCGGGGGTGTCCTCCGGCTTTGCGGCTTGATTAGCGGATGGCGCGTCGTCAGCATCGTCGTCATCGGCCGTTGTGTTCGAGCTATCGGTATCATTCGTTGGCGGCGATAGCTCGGCGTCCTTCAAATCCTGATCCATTTCCAGCATATAGGTGATCGCTTCTATTTCTACATCGTTAGCGCCCAACTCCACAGTTTTTGCGTTCAACTCGACCCGCGAGGCTTCAAATACAACTTTCTCAGCCGTGTCCAATTCAATAGAAATCGCAACAGCATCGTCTGTATCCAATAATGCTACAGCCTCTTCGGGATTGGTATCCTCGTCGGGTTCATGGATCGTTGTCATAGGAAACTCCGTAGTCGTCTGTCAATAAAATTAACCACCCATGCCGCCGGATGAAATTTCCAGAATTTGCTTGCAGGCGGTCGAGGTGATGGCGTTGCTGATTTGTTGCAGACCGCCTTGCGCCTGCATCGAATTCTGCATCGACAGGCTGACGGAATGAGAAAGGGTCTGATACAGAACCGCCATGGCCTGAGCCGGCGCCTCGCCCAGCACTTTGACGTTGGTCTGTGTTACTGCATCGGTGATTTGCGAATTGACCGGTGTGTTATCTGCCATGATGTTATGCCTCTTGAATTAGTTTGTCCGTGTGCTCTTAATGCCCGTATTCAGCGTTTGCTTGCCGCCAATGCTACCAGCAGCGCCAGCAGCAGACCGGAGTTGTCGCTTTTACCCAGCCTTGAGGACGCCGTCGCCGCGGCCATGGTGTTGACGCTGTACATTTGAATCACTCCCAGGTTAGTCGCCGCCTGGCTGGAAATCGCCGCATGTTGCTGAGCCAGGGTAGAGTTCTGGTACAGAATGCCCAGCGAGTGAGCCATGGTCGTATACAGCGAACCCATGGCTACGGCCGGCGCATTGCCCAGGACTGACATGTTGGCTTGCGTCACCGCGTCGGTGATTTGTCCGTTTACGGCGGTCGGGAATGCCATAGAAATTCTCCAAATAAAAGTCTGTAAAGTGGCGTCATCAGCTGTCTAATTTACACAGACGTTCCGCGAACGGTTTTGTGAATAACTGGACATCATTTTTACGGCCCGACTTTTAACAACATGGTGCAAATCACCGATGTGGCGCTGTTGCCAACCTGTTGCATCCCGCCTTGAGTCTGCATGGCGTTTTCCATAGACAGACTGGTCGAGTGCGCCAGGGCTTGATAGGCGACGCCCAATGCCTCCCACGGCGATTCACCAACGTTTTTAACGTTAGTTTGGGTGACGGCGTCGGTAATTTGCGGGTTTACTTGAGGATCCGGATCCGCCATGACTGTTCCTCGCTATGTTGTTGGCATCGGATGCGTCATCCCGTTCATTCCCCGCCGCTGCCGGCAGCCAGTAACTGGGTCAGCTCCTGGGTCAACGAGGCTGCCGCGATATTCGCATACTGAGCCTGCTGGTTGACCATGTTGGAGAACAGGATGGTCTGCGACTGGGACTGGCCTATATAGGCGTTGACCGCGGCCGTTGCGGGACCCAAGCCCAAAACATTGACCGAGGTTTGGGTGACTCCGTCGGTGATTTGCGGGTTGCAACAAGAACTTCCGCCGGTTTCGTCGCTCTGGCTTGGCGGATCGCCGCTTGATGTTGGATCTGACATTTGTTTCTCCTGATCTTAGCTAAAAAATCGCCCTGTTACAGGGTGACGCCTGACTCATCCTGTAACATAAGCCGGTCTGGCTTTGCCGCGCGTTAGGCCGGAAAGACGATGGCCTGTGAGACAACGCAACAACGGCCTAACGCACCAAGCCAAGCGCATTCTGGGCAGCCAAGCCGCCCAGGAACATGGATTTTTCATGGGCAAGGACTTAGGTGGCGTATGTGGGGCTGGTCTCCCACCCCCAGGCAAGCGTTTCGTACTTAACTCTTAGCTTTGGGTCGCCTTGAGCGCGGTCAACAAGGCCAGCATCGTATCGGGTACGTCGCTTTGGGCTACCTTGGCAGTGGAAACCGCACCGGCCATGGTATCGACGCTGTACAGCTGGATCACGCCCTGATTGGTGGCCGCTTGCGCGGAAATAGCCAGTTGCTGCTGTGCGCTGGTGGCGTTTTGATACAAGATGCCGGTGGAATGAGCGAGGGATTGGTAGATCGCGCCCATTGCCATAGCTGGGGCATCGCCTAATACTTTTACGTTGGCTTGAGTCACTGCATCGGTGATTTGGCCATTGACGGCTGTTGGGATTGCCATAGTTATACTCCTTAGTATAGTTTGTCGAAAATCGATTGGTCATTTGCTGCCGGGGACATCCCGATCAGCAGAATTCATTACAATTGCCGGGCCTTGGCGCGTTATCCGCCGGATGCCCGATATATACAGTCCTGCACTAGTATCCCTTGGTCGCCTTAAGGGCGGTCAACAAGGCCAGCATCGTGTCGGGCACGTCGCTTTGCGCGACCTTGGCAGTGGAAACCGCGCCGGCCATGGTATCGACGCTGTACAGCTGAATCACGCCCTGATTGGTAGCGGCCTGTGCGGAGATTGCCAATTGCTGCTGGGCGCTGGTGGCATTCTCATAGAGGATGCCGGTAGAGTGGGCGAGGGATTGATATATCGCGCCCATCGCCATGGCCGGGGCGTCGCCCAGCACCTTGACGTTGGATTGGGTCACGGCATCGGTAATCTGATCATTAACGGCTGTTGGAAATGCCATAGTTAATCTCCTCCAATAAAATATCTAAGCTGCGGTTTTGCAGCAAGGGGTTAATCAACCACCGGACACCGGATATTCGGCTGCGGATTCCCGAATCCGGCGGCATGTTGCTTCGGCATCACCGAATTCATTAACTCTGCACTGCTTTGAGGGCAGTCAGCAGGGACAGTAAGTTGTTAGGTACATCGCTTTGGCTGACTTTGCTGGTGGCGACCGCTCCAGCCATGGTGTCAACGCTGTACAGCTGGATAACGCCCTGATTGGTGGCCGCTTGTGCGGAGATAGCCAGTTGCTGTTGGGCGCTGGTAGCGTTCTGGTACAAGATTCCGGTGGAATGTGCCAGGGATTGATAGATCGCTCCCATTGCCATGGCCGGGGCGTCGCCCAGCACCTTGACGTTGGATTGGGTCACGGCATCGGTAATCTGATCGTTGACGGCGGTAGGGAATGCCATAATCGAGTTCCTTATTGAGTTGATGGAAACAAGGTGGTGTCGAGCCACCGGGATTGACCGGCAGCTTGTAGGTCACTGGTCTTTGCATTAATAGACGATTCTGTCCGGTATTTGTGAATCGATTGGGATGATTTTTTTATTTTTTTATATCAATATTTCGGACCTTGTTTTTGGCTTGCTGTCAGCCTTTCGGCGGGTGACCGTCTGCCGGGGCAAGCGTTATCGTGCCCAAACGCAGACCCACCGGGCCTTTATCGGCCATTTCGATAAACGCGAACAAAAACGCGGGAGCTGGTGCCTGATTATCGAGGGTCGACGCTGCCGGAATGGCTAGCACAGTGGGGCTGGTCATCCGGCATCCTTCGCCGAGACCGTTTACAGGCCAGTCCAGCTTCTCCGTTGCGCCGGTGTCGTCGAACAACATCAGTTGCGGTGCGGCATCGGTCGTCGCCAGAAGAAAATAAACGCCGTCCCGGACATCCACATCGAACTCCGCAACGATCGGCTCGTCTACGATAGGCACGATATAACCGACCGATTCCAGCGATTCGTCGAACGAGACCAGCTTGACCGAGCCGAGCGCCACGCCATGCGAGGACAATATTGCCGCCTGCCTGCCGCCTTCCTGATACACAGCCCACAACGTGGTATCGCCCGGCGCATACTGAAACACTGCGCCCGAAACGGCAGGAACCAGCTTGACGCCTTTAGCCGGTCGGTTGCCGGTTGCCGGCGGGAACAGCATCAGCGTCTCGCCGTCCGCAACGGCGGTCGTGCAGGCTTTCATCGCGGAAGCCGGAGCCGCGCCGCGTACAAAACGCGGATGACTGTAATCCGCTTGGTCCAGGATGTTCGGAATATCCAGCGTGCCTTCTTTGGCGCCGCCGACCAACAGGGCGTTGACGGCCCCGCCGAAAGCCAGTATCGCTCCGGCGGTTCCGCCGTCAGCGGCGTTCGCCAAGGCCCAGTCCGGCACCGAGGGCAGCCATTGCGGCACGATGATCGTCGGCCGGGAACTGGAAGAGGCATCCAGGATTACACCGCCTATTTCCAGGTTCGGAATAGGCATCAGCGTCGTTTCGTAAGGCATGTCGTTGGCTATGCTGATTTTCGATATGCCTGCGGCGGTCCTCGCCATGTAAAGCGCTACGCCCGAAGCGCCGCCGACCAGGCGCAACAGTCCGGTGATTTCCAGGTCCACTAAGTCAGAGATGGCGGCTTTTCCGTTCAGCATGGGATTTTTACGATATTTAAAGTTGTGCCGATCAGTTCAGGTTAATGGAACTCGGATGACGCGGATTAAAAAGCCCAAAACAAACTGTTTAAAAATCCGTTAAAACCGTCCGATCCGCGCCATCCGCCGACTGCATGGACAGATATTTGCTCCTGCAATATCTGCATTCCCCACATCCCTGTGGGTTATGCAGGAGGTAGCGCAATGCAGGAGCAATTGCCGAGTTCCATGTCTCTAAGCGCCGGCGGCCCGCTCTGCGAAGATGACCGGGAGCTGATACGGGTTTTGCTTGACGAACCCGGCGTTAGGCAGTTTTACAGGGGCGGAAGTTTCGAGAAAGCGGTACCACTGTCCGGTCGGCTTGAGTATGCTGGGCCGTTCCAATCCGGTTATCGACTCGCTAACCCAGGACAGCCAATTGGCAAACGGCGCCGAGCCGTAGGATGGATCGAAAAATATGTCGATTCCAATCTGTTGCAGCCGGACAAGGAAATGATTCTGGAACGCGGGCGGCGGCGTTGGGCTGTTCTGTCCGGCTCCGGGGGACCAGGTCGCCCAACCTGCATTGGAACCGCCGCTTCCTCCCGCCTTGCCGTCGTTATTCATAAAATGGGTATAGGCTGTGCCGTTCGCGTAGGGCGGTGCGTTGAACGTCCAGTTGCGCATCAGGAACCGAACCGCTTCCGCCGATAAGCCGGGATTGGGTTTAACTTGGATCAGCCCCGCTCCGTCAATACCGTGGATGCCGAACATCGACATCAGCATCTGTGCAAAGGACAGGCTGGAACCGCCGCCGTCGGCGATAAGCAGCTGCGGGGCTACGGCGCCGACAGCGGTAACGGTCAAATGCTGCGCCGCGCCCAGGCGCGGATGCCAATATGCGAGCAGGACGCCGTCGTGCTTGCGTTTGAGCTTGATGTTGGGGTTTTCGGGATGAAAGGCCGAGTAAATCCCGAACGCCGCTCCGACAGCATCGGCCGTTTCTTTACCGGCGGCACAGGAAATATCGAGCACCGTCCATAGCGTATAAGCCGTTTTGGCGGCATCGGGATCGTTAAGCGCGTTCTGCGCTGTCGTTATCGGATCTTCCAGCGTCACATAAATGCCGTGTTCGGTCACGTCGAACAATGTCCAGTTTTGACCGCCGGTATTGAGTTCCCAAAAAATCAACAGCGGGTCTTCGTGCAAAATGACATCGGGCAAATTGGCGCTGTTGGTGTCCGGGAAAATGACTGTAGCGCTGCCGACAGCCGGAATGTTCACCTCTTGCCGCCAGCCGAGCCGGCTTGCCCGGCCGCCGGACCGGCGAAAATAAGCGCTGGCCCGGATCGGCGTATTGTCCGCATCGATCTTCGGCCGCCGGGTGACGTTGATTTTTGCGGCTATGCCGATAGGCGTATTCCGGGTATAGGTTTGGGGCGGCTGATATAAGACCGGTTGCGGGTATTCCTGCACAGTGCCCGGATTGGCGCGATGCCAAACCCGT
Source organism: Methylobacter sp. Wu8 (assembly GCF_036440755.1). Taxonomy (NCBI): domain Bacteria; kingdom Pseudomonadati; phylum Pseudomonadota; class Gammaproteobacteria; order Methylococcales; family Methylococcaceae; genus Methylobacter; species Methylobacter sp. Wu8. The sequence continues at coordinate 115,371 of NZ_JAZGVT010000062.1, forward strand.
GGAAAATGCTTGCAATAGCCCAGCCTGGCCAGCGTGGAACCTGTCACATAGTCGATCGTCACGGCGCGCCCGCCGCTGAAAGTGATGTTGTCGACCGCCAGTTGCGGCCCGTCGTTGCGCCATTGCCGGGGCGCGCGAATATCGAGTTGCGCCCGGAGCTGTTGCCCGCCGACGGTCGCGCTCAGGTTTACCGTGTTTGCCGCATCCAGCCGCACGGTGCGCAGACGCGCCTCAACACCGGCTTCGACCTGATTGGGGTTGCCGTTGTCGGCCCAGGCGATGTAAGCCCAGGCCGCCGCCGTATCCGGCATGGTCTCGGCCCGGACGACGGCTTTCGGGATCGGGGCTGAAATGTCGAACACATTCGGGTTGGTCAGCCGGTAGCTGTACCATTGTTGCGCTACGCCGGTTTCAAAGCCGTACACCGGGATGGTCAGCGCATTAAGGGTGGGCGTTACCTTGATTCTAGCGACCAGCGCGGTCCCGCTGACGGCGGCCTTGACAGAATATCCCGCCTGCCCGAACGGCGTCAGCACATTCCTGGACAGAATCCTGCGATTGGCCTGGCTTCCGTGAGTCCCGTCGCCGGTCCAGGCGATATAAGCCCACGCGGCCTTATCGTCAGGGGCGGTGGTCACGGTTACGGTGACGTTTTGTTTAAGCGCATAGCTGACCGAATAATCCGAAACATTTCCCGCCGCCATGATGGCGTCGATAATCCGATCCACAGTGGACACTTGCATGGACACAAGAGTCGGCGTGATTTGGATGACCGCAGTGCGCGTCGTGTCGCCCACGGTGACGGTGATGGTATATCCGGCCTGGCCGAAAGGGCTCAAGGCATTGCGCGCCAATGTCTTGATGTTGGCTTGACCGGTAGCGGCGGCATTGCCGGTCCAAACGAGATGGGACCATGCTTCTTCGCTGACCGGCTCGGTTACGGCGCTGATCGAAATGGCGCCGTTGCCGTAGGGGATCGTATAGTGCGAGGTATTCCCGGTGGTTGACGTCGGGGTCACGATCCCGGACTCAGTGGACACGATCAACGCCGTGAACCGGGGCACCACTTCGATTTTAGCTTCATACGTCGGGTTGAGTCTGGCGGCTACCGACACGGGCTTGCCCGGCGGCGTCATCGCATTGCGCGGCACCAGGCGGCGGTCATACGGATGATCGAAATCCACGCAGCCGCCCTCCCAGCTTAGATAACGGTAGGCATCCGTGTTGTCCGGCATCATTGCGGCGCGCACCACGATGGGTTGACCATCGGCGGCGTAGTGCGCGATCCAGCGGTCGCCGATTTTTACCGAGTTGCTGACATCGAGACCGCCCAGCAGGGGCCGCACCGTTACGGCGATCCGCAAGCGTGTGTTGCCGAGCCACGCGGCAACGGTCATAGGCTGGTCCGGGCGGCTTATCCGGTCGCGGGGGAGCAGGCGGTAGTCGTTGGCATAACCGGCTTCGCCGCCTTCCCAAATCAGGGACTCGAACACGCCGGGGACGGACGGTTCCACGACGGCCCGGATGGTGACTACGCCAACCTGCGCGTATTCCGCGGCATATTGGCCGTCGCCGGTCTCGTCGGCCCCGCTGACTTCGAGGCGCAACAACCGGCCTTCGACCGGCGGGGGCGGCGGCATTAGAGCCGCGGTCAAACACGCCACCAGTGTCTGCACGGCATTTTGCAGTGCAAGCAGATTGACATTGTGTTGCGTCGCCATCGAGGGCGGAATGGAACGGTTGGTATTTAACTGTCCCATCTTGGTTATCGCCACATTGGCAATAATCAGATGTTCGAGCAGAGGCAGGACGGTGAACTCCGCCGAGTTTTGCAGCTCCGCCATGACCGACATCGGCAGGGAAGGGGCGATGCTGACGATCAACAAGGCTTGCTTGAAATCATTCAATAAACCGATGTCGGTGGCGAAAGCCGTGTTGTCGTTGAAATCAGGCCGCGCCTCGATGTCGTTGATGACGACCGGCAGACGCTCAAGCGTTTGTTTGATGGATTGGTTTAGTCTGGGATTGCTCGGCATGTTTACTTTCTAATCGGGTGATGTCCTTAGGGCTTTCAATTTTGGGAAATACGGATATTGTCCGGCGCGTAGCCGGGTCTGTTTCCGCACTTACAGAAAACAGACGGCTTATGAATGATTTTGTGAATTATATGTAGACCTTGCGGGGTGTTTTAAGCATCAAGCGAAATAAATCGGAGCGGCGGGAAAGTCTTGGTTGGCGTGGATTTCACTGACTAAGGAACGTGCATGAAATAACTTGAGCAAGTTTTATTTTTCATTTTTTAACCATGAAGGACATGAAGCGGCATGAAAGGTTTAAGTCTTCATGTCCTTCATGCTCTTCATGGTAAT